>JAFGOJ010000442.1 GCA_016926575.1 Anaerolineae bacterium
AACGGCTGCGGCGGTTCGTAGCGCACCCAGCGGTACTGGGGTTCGTACAGGTGTACGTTGCGCACGCCGTACTTATCCACCACGTATTTATGTTTGTTGTTTCGCTCGCCGGTGTAGGCATTGACCACCACGGTGTCGTTGTGCGCGGCGATCAGGTCCCGGTAACCGGCGGAGAGCAGCCCTCGGATGACCCCCTCGAGTTGCCAGGGCATCGTCGAGCACGCCGGGTACCAGGTTTGCCAGGAGATGTTGACCTTGAGGATCGTCTCTTTGTCTTGCGGCAGGGCCTGGGTGAGGCCGGCCAGGTTCATCAAACGGCCATAGTCTTCCAGAATCGTTTCGGGCTGCGTGCGCAGCACGGCTACACGACCTCGTCCGGGAAATTCCTTATTCATATTTCACCTCCCAATATGCCCAAAGTATACATCATGCCGGTTTTGTGGGCAACTCCCTATTGTGCTATAATCATAAAAGCGTGCTGAGCATTTACGTCGTAACGCTCAAGAATTACCCGTTGTGAGGAGGACAAGCATGGCCGATCAGCAAGCACAGGTCCTGCGGGACCGGGTTATTGGCGTTCTGTTGAGAGACGCTCGTCTATGGGCGGATAAGTCTGTGGGCGAATGCGCGCATTTGCTGGGTGTTTCGCCAGAGACAATCACGGCCTACGAAGAAGGTGAGGAATCCATCTCTCTCCCGGAACTGGAAGTACTGGCCAGTTTTTTGGGCGTTTCGGTGTCTCGATTTTGGGACCCTGAGGCGACGCTGCTGGCGGAAGCGAAGAAGGCTCCCAACATCGACCAGATTCTGGCGTTACGTCACCGCATCGTTGGCGCGCTCCTGAGGCAGGCGCGAATGGACGCGCACAAAACGCAGCAGGACCTGGCCGACGAGATCGGCGCTTCGGCCAGCCGCATCTCGGCCTACGAGTACGGGAAGCAGCCGATCCCGCTATCCGAGCTGGAACAGTTGGCCGAAGCGGTGGGCCGCCCCGTCACCTACTTCTTGGGCGAGCGAGTGGGACCGTTGGCGGAGTGGGAACGACAGCGCGAAGTGATGCAGGTCTTCAAAGAGTTGCCGGTGGAAATTCAGGATTTCGTGGGCCGGCCGATCAACCAAAGCTACCTGCGCGTCGCGATGAAGCTGGAAGAGATGTCGGCGGAGTCCCTGCGCACGATCGCCGAGGGGCTGTTGGAAATCACGTTCTAGGCGCATCACAAGCGAGGTAACGATGAGCGAAAGTAAAAGCGGCGAGACGCTCGAAACGGAAGGCCTGCGTCTCTTTCAAGAAGGTCTCTACGAACAGGCTGTGGAGCGCTTCGGCAAGGCCCAGGAGCTGTTCGTCATCGACGGCAAAGAGGTCAAAGCGGCAGAGATGCTCAACAACATCGGGGTGCTCTACCGGTTGATGCAGCAATGGAATCAGGCCCAGAACGCCCTGGAAGAGGCCCGCGCCGCCTTTGCGCGGCTGGGCGACCGCGACCGGGAAGCTCAGGCGTTGGGGAACCTGGGGGGCTTGTTGGCCAGCCAAGGGGAACGCCTGCGCGCCCTGGAATACCTGCGCCAATCGGCCGACATCTTCGGCGAGATCGGAGATAAACAGCGCCAGGGCGAAGCGCTGCTGAACCTGGCCGTCCAAATGTGGCGCACCGGGGATCGCCGGGGCGCGTTGATGACCTACTACTCGGGCCTGCAGACGCTCCAGAAAGCCACCCTCTTCCAAAAGATTCTGCGCTCGCTGTTGAAGATCACCAGCCGCCTGTGGAGCGGGGGCATCTGATGCGCCTGGGGTAGCTCCACCCGGCAATCAAAAACGCCCCGGCCTGTTGGCCGGGGCGTTTTGATCTCCCAGATAGGTAACAGCCTGAGCAATTACCCAGAGATTACTCTGGCTCCTGCTTGGACGCTTCGACGATGTCCTGCATCAGGTGAGCCGGCACTTGCTCGTAGTGATCGAACTTGGTCGCGAAGAAGCCGCGCCCCTGCGTCAGGCTGCGCAGTTCGGTCGCATACCGCTGCATCTCCGCCAGCGGGACGTGGGCGGTGATGATGGTCTTGCCGCTCTCCTGAGCCATCCCCAACACCCGCGCCCGTTTCGTGTTGAGGTCACCCATGACCTCGCCGGTGTAGTCCTCCGGCACAGTGATTGCCACCTCGTGGATCGGTTCGAGAAGCGCGGGGCCGGCAGCCATCATGGCCTTCTTGAACACCTCACGCCCTGCGATCTGGAAGGCAATGTCCTTCGAATCGACGGGATGCTCTTTGCCATCGAACACCACGGCTTTCACATCCACCACCGGATACCCGGCGATGACGCCCTGCTCCATCACCTGGCGCACGCCCTTCTCGATGGATGGCTTGAAGGACGTCGAAACCGCGCCGCCGAAGACATCCCATTCGTACTCGAAGCCGGTGCCGCGCGGCAGCGGTTCCAGTCGCATGTGCACCTCGGCGAACTGGCCCGCGCCACCGGTCTGCTTCTTGTGCCGGTAGGAGTCGGAAGCGGTGCGCATAACCGTCTCTTGATACGGCACCTTGGGGATGGCCGTCTCGACGCTCACGCCGAAGCGGTTGCTCATCCGGCGCACAGCGATGTCGACGTGCGCCTCGCCCATGCCCTCCAAAATCGTCTGCCGGGTCGTGGGCTCCTGATGCCAGTGCAGCGTGGGGTCCTCTTCGCAGATGCGCGTCAGCGTGGGGCCCATCTTGGCCTGGTCGGCCTTACTGTGCGGTGTGAC
>JAFGOJ010000070.1 GCA_016926575.1 Anaerolineae bacterium
GAGGCCTACGACGACGGCGACAACGCGAGGACGTGCCAGCACCTCAACGCGCTGGCGGCGCAAGAGAGCGTGAGCCTGACGTGCCGGCTGGCCAACGTCACCGGGCTGGGCATCCACGCCAAGCTCGTGTTGGTGCAGGTGGCGGGCGAGGCGTGGGTGCACCTGGGCAGCCTCAACGGCACCGAGAATTCACACAAGAACAATCGAGAAGTGGCGCTTCAGTTCAACTCTCCGGAGGCCTACGGCCGGTTCGCTGCCGTGTTCGATCACGACTGGGCCGAGGGACACGGCCCGTACATCTACCACGCCATCTTGCCGCTCGTGGCGCACGACTACACGCCGCCTGCGGATTATCCGCTGCTGAGCGAGGTGTTCGTCAACCCATCGGGGGAGGATGCCGGGCGCGAATGGATCGAGGTCTACAATCCCGGCCTGACGCGCGACCTCTCTGGCTGGACGCTGGGGGATACGATTCGTGGGGGGGATTACGGGGATGGGCGGTATCGTTTTCCGGCCGGGGCAGTGCTGCTGGAGGGGCAGGCCGTCGTCGTGGCCGCGTGCGGGACCGACTTTGCCGCCGCGTATGGTTTCCTCCCCGCGTACGAGTGGAACGGCTGCCGGGCCGACGTGCCGGACTTGCTCCCCGACGGCAACTGGGAGGGGTTCGGGCTGGCGCTGGGGAACACGCAGGATGAAGTACTGCTGCGGGACGCCGGCGGTGCCCTGGTTGACAGCGTTGCCTGGGGTGGGGCGGAGCGGGCGGGGGTCGCACCGTACCCGCTGGCGGTGGGGGAGGTGTTCCCCTACGCGGCCTCGCTCCGGCGCTACCCGCCGGACGTCGACACGGGGGACTGTGGGGTGGATTTCTACGTCAGTTACAGCCCGTCGCCGGGCCGTCCGTAGGGGCCGCCACGACAAATGCCAGATCGCACACGTTGGTGCCGGTGGGCCCGGTGACGATCAAATCGCCGAGGGCGGTGAAGAGGGGGTGCGCATCGTTGCGGGCCAGGTGGGCGGCGGGGTCGAGGCCCAGCGCGCGGGCGCGGGCGGCGGTCTCGCCGGTGGCGATGGCCCCGGCGGCATCGGTGGGGCCGTCGGTGCCGTCGGTGGCCAGCGTCACCACGGCTACGCCCGGCCAGCCGGCCAGCGCCAGCGCAGCGCCGAGCGCCAGCTCCTGGTTGCGGCCGCCCTTTCCGTCGCCGCGGACGGTGACGGTCGTTTCGCCGCCCAGAATCAGGCAGGCGGGGGCGGTGAGGTCTTTGGCCAGCGCGGCCAGCACCCGGCCCACCTCGCGCGCCTCGCCTTCCAGGTGCGTGGTCAGCAGGTGGGTGCGAAACCCGAGCGCCTCGGCCTGGGCGGCGGCGGCCTGGGCGGCAGCGCGGTTGTCGCCCACGACGACGTGGCGGACGTGGTCGAAGAGGGGGTCGCCCGGCTTGGGGGTCTCTTCTTCCTCGCCGCACCGACCGCGCGCGAGGTGGGCGCGGATGGCGTGGGGCACGTCGCCCAGCAGCGCGTGGCGTGCCAGCACGTCCCACGCCTGGCCGTAGGTGGTGGGGTCGGCGGCGCACGGGCCGGAGGCGATGGCGTCGAGCGGGTTGCCGACCACGTCGGAGAGGACGAGCACTGCGGCGCGAGCGCCGTGGCGGGCGATGCGCCGGGCCAGCCGCCCGCCTTTGACCTGCGAGAGGTGCTTGCGCACGGTGTTGATCTCCGCGATCGTCGCGCCGCTGCGCAGGAGCGCGTCGGTGAGCGCTTGCAGGTCGGCCAGGGTCACACCGGCGACGGGCTGCACCAGCAGCGCCGACCCGCCGCCGGAGACCAGCACGAGCGTCAGGTCGCGCCCGGTGAGGCTGTCTACCAGGTCGAGGATGCGGCGGGTGCCTTCCAGCCCGGCGGGGTCGGGCAGGGGGTGGCCGGCGGGGTGGACGTGGACGTGTTGGGGAGGGGTGGGGGGCGCGTAGCCGTAGCGCACGTTGACCCAACCGGCGCTGATGCGGCTGCCGAGCACGTCCTCGACGGCGGCGGCCATACCGGCCCCCGCCTTTCCCGCGCCCACGACGACGACGCGGTCGATGGCGGCGAGGTCGTAGGCGTGGGGACCGACGTGGAGGGTGGAGCCGTCCATCCGCAGGTGGCGGGCGACCGCGCGGGCCGGGTCGACGGCTTGCAGGGCTGCGGTGATCAGAGTGGCGGCGAATTCATCGATCAGCATGTGTGACTCTATTGAAAAAAGCCATCAACCACAAAGAGCACAAAGGACACAAAGAAAAATAGTAGGGCGGGTTTCTTACCCGCCGGGCAGGTAGGGTTTCGGTCAACGCGGCGCTGCCGTTGGCGGGTGCAACGTCATCTCCGGCGGGCCAAAGTGGGCGACGATCAGCCCGAGTGGGTTGCTCGACCACTCGTATATCTGGCGGCGTGCCTCGCGTAAGGCTGTGCCCACGGGCAGTCCGCTCAGGAACTGGTCGAAGAAAGTGCTGACCATGTCCAATTGCCATTGACCCGGCGTGTAGATCAGCGGTGCGACGATGCCGGCTGCGCCGTGCCGTTCCAGCGCGGCGGGCCAGCCGGACCAGTCCAATTCCTGTTTGGGATTGCCGTCCAGGCAGAAGTAGAAGAGGATGGGCGGGCGACTGGGTTCGCTGCGCGTCTGTTGCACGTCCGTCCAAGGGACGTCGGGGCGGAGCTGTTTGCCGACTTCGATCAGCTCGAAGATACGTCCGCGCCGTTCGAGGTAGGCGATCAGCTCCCTGGCCTTGCCCGAAGCGCCTTCGGCGGGCAGATCGTCGTAGCGGATGCCCAGGTCGAAGCAGAGGGTTTTCAGTTCTTCCTCGTCGAAGTAGGTGGTCAGGACGTCGCGCAGCATCTGGCGCAGGTCGGGCGACGGACTGCGCTCGGCCTGGGCGCTGCGCTTCGTGGGCACCTCCTCGCTACGTGTCCAATTGGACACGTCTCGGGCGGTGATGGGGTAGCCTTTGCCGATCATCACTTCGCTGCCGACGTTGCCGCGCTGCCCGCGGCTGTAGAAGACGTACACGTCGGCCGGGTCGCGCGTCAGGCTGTGGCGCAGGGCGTCGGGTTCTTCGATGTGTTGGAGGGAGATGCGATCGTTGAATCGTTTGAAGAGCTTCAAGGCGTGGTCGGCGGGGAGGCCCCAGTCGAGCACCATGCCGACGCGGAGTGGGTCGCCGTGGGCGGCTAACGCCGGCGCGCTGCCGGGGGGCCAGTGTCCGGTTTGAGTGGGTGCCAGGGGGCGCTCGATGATGAACCGCCCGCCCCAGAAGTCTTCCAGGGTGATCTTTTCCACCTCCGGGTTCTTTTCAGGGTCGACGGCAATCAGCTCCCAGGGCATCAAGGCGGACTGTTCTCCCTGTGAGCCGCTGAACAGCACCTGGATTTTGTCGACCTCGCGTTGGTGCATCATATCCATCAGCTCGTCGAATCTGTCGGCGTCACCGCGCAGCAGGTCGGTCTGCAAGTCCTGGCCGGCCTGGGCGAGGCGCTCGAGATCGGAATCCGAGATAGCTTTGCCCATCGCCAAGGCGATGGCGGCGTCGGCGACGCGGCCCAGGGCGAGTTGGGTGGTGAAGCCGGCCCGTTCTGGGAGACGCAGGAACTGATGAAGAGGGATGGCGATGGGGGCGGTTTCTTCTTCGGAGGGGACGGCTTCGAGGAAGCGTTCGAAGCGCCTCTGATCGCGCTCTCTGCTGCGCCGCAGTTCCTTCTCTCTGCTGTCTGCTTTCGAGGGGATGCCTTTGGAGATCAAGGCTTCAAGGAGTTCTTCTTCGTCTTCCTCTTTCTCTTCCTGTGGCGGAAGCGGTTCCTTGATGGGAGGTTCTGGTTTCGGAGCCCGTTCTGCGCCAGCGCCGGAGGTGCGCGTCAGGAAGATCAGTTCCTCTATTTCGGTGGGGGTCATATCGATGAAGTTGGCGTCTTTGCTATCGTCGCCCGTCAAGGGGTGGATCGTGAGCAGTTTGGCCAGAGCGAGGCGTTTTTCCTCGTCGTACTCGCGGATCTCTTCGGGCGAGGTGCTGTCCAGTGGATCGGTGGGGGAGACGCCTGCCCATTCACGGTACCCCGATTCGTCTTGTTGGATGCGGAACACGCGTTCCCAGGCGATGAGCTGAGGCGGGTTTTGGCGCACTTTCTTGAACAGCTCGGCGTGGCGCAGTTGGAGGACGACCAGCTTGGCCAGGCGGACGGGTTTGATGTGGTCTTGCAGCGTGGGCTGGTTCTGTGCCAGGGTCCACAGGAGGGTGAAGATATTGAGTGCGCGCTTCACCTGGCGCGGGTTGCGCTCCAGCCCGGCGACGAAGACGCTGCCGCAGCGACGTGGGTCGGGCAGGTTGGGCGCCAATTGAGCGACGAAGCTGTCCATGGCCTGAGCGCTGATGGGCGGAAGGAAGAAGGGGATTTGGATGATCTTCTCCAGGTAGCGATTGCCGTCGATGACGTCTTCAGCGTCGGTGTACAGGTCTTGCAGGAACGCGCGGTAGAGCGACGCGCCGTCTTTCATCTCCAGCACCGCACGGTCGATCTGGAGCTGGGCCGCTTCGCGGTTGCCGATGCCGCCCATGTCGCCGTAGCGCAGGCGGATGCCGCGCTGAACGACCTCGTGATCGATGCCCAGGATGAAGATACAGCCGGGGACGTCGAGGAAGAGTTTGATCGCTTCTAGCACTTCCACCGCCTTGTCGGGCAGGCAGCGGTCCAGATCGTCGACGAAGATGACCAGGTACCCGCGCGGCTCGACGTAGCGGTGGATGAGTTTCTTGAACTCGTCCTGGAATTGTTCCAGGGACTGGATGCGCTCCTGTTCTAATCTGACCGTTGCTTTCCGCACATCTTTTCGCAAAGTGTGAAGCGTGTTGATCTCCCCTTTTTCGCGCGCCTGGGCGATGTTTTGTAGAAAGTCGATGCCGTGTTGCAGCGCCAGGGTGATCTGGGCGCTGCCGGTGCCCTCTTCGCGCAGCAGATCGACCGCGGCGATGGAGAGGTGGCCCAACTCCGACGGCCCCGCCGCACGGTGGAGTTGGCTCGCCAGGGCATTCAACTGCTCGTGCGCCTGTGCGTCCAGACTGCGAATCGCGTGGATGCCGGTCAGAACCTGCATAATCAGCGCGCGCCAGAGCGACATCTCCTTGCTGTACAGCCAGGCGTTGAACCAGATGGAGTAGATCTCCGGCCCGTCTGCCGACGCACGCGTCAGGCCTTGCTCGATCATCTTCATCAGGCTTGTCTTGCCGGTGCCCCAGTTGCCGAAGATGCCAATGGTCAACGGGGTGCTCTCGGTCTTGAGGATGATGTCGAGCAGCGTTTGGGCGTATGGCCCAAAGTTCAACTTGTCCTGCCCAACCTGTTCGGTGGGGATGTCGGGCAAGACGTTTACGTCTCTGCGAGACTCTGCGGGTGCGGTCATCAACTGCCTCCAATGGATCCTGGCAATCCCTATCATTGTCCAAAACACACTTCGATATTACAATGTAGCTGCTCAGCTTACGCTTCGCAGTTGCCTTTCCCGCCGCGAAAAGGGGGAGTGGAGGTTTTGCGGGCGGCGAAGCCGCCCGCAAAACCCCCTGTTCTCCCTTCGACGCGCCAGGCGGGTAACTGCCAGGCGCACAGCCTGAGCAGATACATTACAATAACAACTCTACTGAAAAAAGCCATCAATCACAAAGAGCACAAAGGACACAAAGAAAAAGATTGGAGGGTTAGATATGGCACGAGATGATGTCGCGATAACACTGGTTGACCGCCAGACGCCGGTCGATGCCGATAGTGTAGACTATCAGCCGTTCGGTGTCAAGGTTCTCAAGCTGAGAATCCAGCGCAATCAGACCAAAACCCCGCGGCCCACGCTTCCCCCCATCTGGATTCGACCCGCCGGGTATATCCGCTCCGACGCCAAGTCGAACGACCCGGCGCGCTGGCGGGCCTACGCCACCGCCGAGAACGCCCCCGATCTGTGGGTCGCCTGGGGCGCGGGCGACGAGGTGGGCTTCTGCGTCAAGACCAAGGATCTCAAAGTTAGGATGCGACCCGCCGCCCTGGACGACGATGACGCCTACACGGTCTATTTGAACCTCATCCATCGCCCCGCCGCCCCGCTGGCGCACGCGCCCACGGAAAAGGCCCTCGTCGTGCAGGCGGTGGGGGAGGATGGCACGGTCTATGGCGAAAAGCGCATCCGCCTGACCGTGCCTGCGGGTGCGACGAACCCCGTGCGCGCGTGCTGGGAAACGGACCTGGACGCCGGCGTGAGCACGATTGCGCTGCGCGGCGCGGACGGTGGCCCGGCGCAGATCCCCAGTTACGTTTCCCGCTGGTGGCCTCGTCGGGAGGTGGCCTATGCCCCCGAGGACCCCACGATCCGCCAGGTTCTCGACGGCCTCAAGATCACCTTCACCCGCCAGGACGGCGCGCAGAAGCAGGGCCGGATCGACGTGACGCTGGACGGCACGGCGCTGGCCGAACTGGCGGGTGACCTGGCGTTTCCCGTCCACGACTGCCGGTTGCTCTCGGCCGAGTTGCTGCGCTTTCTGGACGACCGTCACTTTGTGCTGCGACTGTGGCTCTACTGGGTGCACGTCGGGTTTGCGCCCGAACACCTGCTGGCCTTCGTGCCGGCGGCGCGCCAGGCCGAATTTCGCCCCCAGGCCGAGTCTGTGTGCCACACGCTGCGCAACAAGCTCTGGGCGCGCTGGGCTAAAACCCAGGAGGTGCCCGACGTCGAACGGTTCGATATCCTTTTCGATCCCGCCGACCTGACCGTCAAGTACGTGGGCACGGATACGCACTGGCAGGAGTTCTGGGCCGTCGTCGATGATGGCGAATCGCTGCAGGCGTGCATCGCCTCGTGGAAAGAGATCGGCAAGGTGGCCCAACAGTCTGGCGCAGTGGCCGGCAAAGACCAGCCGCCGGTCTACGATCCGGTAGTCAACGGCCTGTGCAGCATCGTCTACGAAAATCGGGTGGACATCCA
>JAFGOJ010000443.1 GCA_016926575.1 Anaerolineae bacterium
CCTAAAAACCCTTCCCCCCCGAGCTCCTGGAACTGGAGCGCGGGGGGGAAGGCGCAAGGAGAAGAATAGTTTGTCCAGACTCAGTGCTCCAAGCACGCGCTGGAGAACTATGCTCTCATGATACCTTCGCGTGTCGATTTTGTAAGGCCCCAAAAGAGCTATCGATGGGCTATTCCGAGGGGACTATTATGCGATACGTCGTGTCACCTCTAGCCGGTCTCTGCCATCGTGGTGCGACTCATTCCCCGGACGATTGGATGAAACGGAGCGGGGCGAAGCACCCTGGGGGAGTGCTTCGCCCGCTAGCAAGAAGTGATGCTCCATCGATTCCGCGCGTTGGCCCGTGCGCTGCGAAGCCGATGATACCATTCTAGCAGGTTGGGTGGGGGGCGCATCCCCCAAAAGGGATATGTAGGGACTATCTGGCAGGAACTATGCGATTTTGACATCTTGCCGGATTCAACTATCATACTTAATAGGAGATAGCGTATGAATGGTCTCTCTATCCCAGTGCTCGTTATAGCCGGCGTGACGTGCTACGTCGGATTATATCACTTATTGATTTACCTGAGGCGCAGAAAGCATCCCGAGGATGCCGCCTTCGCGCTGATGTGTTTCGCCTTCACTGCCTACGATCTTTTCTGCGCGGGGCTGTACAATGCCACCTCGATTGCGCGCGGCCCCTACTGGCAGCGCGGGCAGATTGTCTCCCTGGCTCTGGCGGGCACTGCCTTCCTCTGGTTCATCGCTTTCTACACCTCGAAGACGTTCCGGCGGGTAGACGTGGTCTTCTCGGCGCTGTATCTGGCGCTGGCGGCCCTGGTTGCGGTGCTGCACTCCGAGGCGACCTGGCTCGACCAACCCGCGATCAAGCGAATCGATCTCTTCTTCGGCACGACGATCACGTACTACGAGATGACGCCCGGCCCGCTGGTGAGCATCCTCAACTTGATGGGAGTGCTGCTATTCAGCTACTCGCTATGGGCGGCCATTCGCCTGTACCGGAGTGGAGAGCGGAAGCGGGCCAGGCCGTTGATCGTCGCGCTGTTGTGCTTCTTCGCCGGGCTGTTCAACGACGTGGCCGTGTCGCAGGGTGTGTACGCATTTTTCTACGTGCTGGAGTACGCGTACCTGGCGATCGTGCTTCTGATGACGTACGCGCTGACCGTGCAGGTGATCGAATCGTCTCTGCTCGAGCAGACGCTGCGCGAGAGTGAGGAGAAGTACCGGCGCGTCGTGAAGAGCGCCGACGAAGAGTTGGTGCGGGCGCGCGCGTTGCTGCAGGCCGCGATCGAGCAATCTCCCTCCGGCATCATCGTGGCCGACGCCCCCGACGTGACGATTCGCCTGGCCAACCCGGCCGCGACGGGCATCCGCGGGCAATCGCAGGCGTTCCTTACCGGCATCGACGTATCGCTCCACACCCAGCGCTGGCAGACGTTCCACCTCGACGGCCGGCCGTATGCGCCGGAGGACCTGCCACTGTCGCGGGCCATCTTGAAGGGCGAGGTGACCAAGAACGAGGAGGTCATCATCCGCAACGAGGATGGCGAAGATTGCTGGGTGCTGGCCAACGCCACGCCGGTGCGTGACCGGGATGGGGCCATCGTCGCCGGGATTGTCGTGTTTCACGACATCGCCGAGCATAAGCGAATCGAGACCGCGCTGCGTCGGGAGCGCGACCTGGTGGCGCGCATCATGGAGACCAGTCCGGTCAGTATCACCATGGTCGACCGGCAGGGCAGGATCACCTTTGCCAACCGCCGCGCGCAGAGTGTGTTGGGGTTGGAGAAGGACGTATTTACTCAACGCACTTACAATGCCCCCGAGTGGCGCATCACCGACTACGATGGTGCACCGTTCCCTCAGGAACAGCTCCCCTTCGTGCAGGTGATGCACACCGGCCGGTCGGTCGAAGACGTGCGCCACGCGGTCGAGTGGCCCGACGGGCGGCGCGTGCTGCTCTCCATCAACGCCGCGCCCCTGTTCGATGCGGCGGGGCAGTTCGACGGGGTCGTGGCTACGTTCGAGGACGTGACGCATCAACGGCAGGCCGAGCGCGCGCTGCGCGAGTCGGAGCGTAAGTCCCGCAACATCATCGAGTCGATCCCGATGGGGATGCACATCTACGATTTGATGCCCGACGGGCGGTTGGTTTTCGCCGGCGCCAACCCGGCGGCGGACGAGATTCTGGGCGTCGACAACAGCCAGTTCGTCGGCAAGACCATCGAAGAGGCGTTTCCCGCGCTCACCTACACCGAGGTGCCGGAGCAGTACCGCCGGGTGGCGTCGTCTGGCGAGATGTGGAAGACGGATCAAGTGACGTACGAAGAGGGCAGTATCGCCGGCGCGTTCGAGGTGCACGCGTTTTGCGTCTCGCCGCAGCGGATGGTGGCAGCGTTCATGGATGTGACCGAGCAGCGGCGCGCGCAAGAGCAGATTCGACGCCTCCAGCACCTGCTGCAGAACATCACCGATTCGATGCCCTCCGGCCTGATCACCGTCGACCGTGCGGGGCGTGTGCTGACCTGGAACCCGGCTGCGGTGCACATGACCGGCCTGAGCACAGATGCCGCGCGCGGCCAGATGCTGTGGGTCGCCTGCCCTGCTCTGGCAGGGTTCGAACCTGTGTTCGACCAGGTGGTGCGGGAGCGGCAGGTGGTTCACCAACACCGGGTTGCGCTGGCGGCGGTGGGCGCGCCGGCCGTGTGTGACGTGAGCTTCTTCCCGTTGGTGGAAAACGACGTTCAGGGCGCGGTGTTGCGCATCGATGACGTGACGCGGCGGGTGCAGATGGAGGAGATGATGTTCCAGTCGGCCAAGATGGCCAGTGTCGGTGGGCTGGCGGCCGGCGTGGCCCACGAAATCAACAATCCCTTGGGGGCGATGATGCAGAGCGCGCAGGTCCTGCAGATCGCCCTGGACCCCCAACGACCGCGCACCCGCCAGCGATTGCGCACGAGCGGGGTGGATCCCGACGGGTTGCAGCGGTATTTGGAAGCGCGCGGGTTGGTCAACTACCTGGTCGGAATCCGGGAAACGGGAGCGCGGGCGGCTAAGATCGTCTCTGACCTGCTCAGCTTCTCGCGCCGCAGCTCGTCCAAGGTTGCGCCCCACGACGTGAATGCGTTGGTGCGCCAGGCGTTGGAATTGGCCGCCACGGACTATGATCTGAAGAAGCGCTACGATTTTCGCAACGTGGAGATCGTGTGGGAATTGACGCCGGGGTTGCAGCGGGTGGTGTGCGACGGACAGCAGATTCAGCAGGTGATCCTCAACCTGGTGCAGAACGCGGCTCACGCGATAGAGGAGCGGAACCGGCGCGAGCGCGTGCAGGGCCGGTTGACCCTGCGGTCGAGGTTGGAGGGCGAGATGGTGCGCCTGGAAGTTGAGGACAACGGGGCCGGCATTCCCCAAGCGATGCGCCCGCGATTGTTCGAACCGTTCTTCACCGCCAAAGAAGTGGGGGAAGGCACCGGACTCGGGTTGTGGTTGTGTTGGTCGATTGTGGTGGAGCGGCACCACGGGCAGATATGGTTCGAGGATGGTGCGGACGGGGGGGCGCGGTGCGTCATCCAACTGCCGGCGATGTAGATCACGCTTCCAGCGTGACTCCTGACCCGCCGTTCCGCCCGGTCAGGAGACCGGGCGGAACAAGAGGGACCGCCTGAGGCATTAACCCAGGCCCATTTGCGGAAG
>JAFGOJ010000071.1 GCA_016926575.1 Anaerolineae bacterium
ACCTCCAGGCCGGGGAAGAGCAGGTCCAGGTTGGCCGCCACCACCTCCTCCAACCACACGAAGTTGTTCGCGCTCCCCTCGGCCAGGCCCAGGCTCTCGTAGCTTTCGGCTTTGTCTTCGCTGGGGATGGCCAGCAGGCGCGGGAACATAGCGGGCACCTTCAGCCGGGCGAACTTCTCCCCCTGCTGCGGGTCGTTGATCACCACCGCCAGGTTCATGCTCAGGTTGGAGATGTGCGGGAACGGATGGCCCGGGTCGAACGCCAGCGGCGTCAGCGCCATCGCGATTTCCTTCTCGAAGTGACGGCGCAGCAACTTGCGCTGCTTGCGCTTCAATTCGTCGTAGCGCAGCACGTTGATCCCCGCATCCCGCAGCTTGGGAAGCACATCGTTGTGCCAGCACTCGGAGTGCAGCGTGAGCAGCGGCAGGATCTCCTGGCGAATCGCCGCCAATTGCTCCGCCGGCATCATCCCGTCCGCCGGGGTCTCCAACACCTCGGCCGCCAACTGCCGCCGCAGACCAGAGACGCGGATCATGAAAAACTCGTCCAGGTTGTTGGAGAAGATAGCGAGGAACTTGACCCGTTCCAGCAACGGGTGGCGTCCATCGAACAGGGCCTCCTCCAACACCCGCTGGTTGAACTGAAGCCAGCTCAACTCGCGGTTGATGTACAGCCTGGAATCGTCCAGGTTGGCGTCTGGGGGGATCAGGCCATGCTTGCCGTCGCCCGACACGTCTTCTTCCATCGCGGCCTCCCTTCACACTGCCGTGAACGCTTACATCATTGTAGCGTACCCTCATCAAATCGGCAAATCCCTCCACTTGCACAACTTACCGGAGTATGCTATAAGTAAAATGTTCCCCATCTCATATCCCCTCACATCTCCATAAAATCTATATTCCAAGGAGGAGACCGATGAAACAACGTTCCGCCCTCGTTTATGCGGCTGCCCTCGCAAGCACCCTGTTGGTTACTATGCTCGCCTTGCTCTTGAACGACGCCGCGGTCTACGGTGCGTCGATCGCCGTCGATGGCGTCGTCGACGCGGACTACGGGCCGCCCGTCGCCAGTGACCCACCCGACGACGGAAACGGCAACGCCGTGATGGACCTGTTGGACCTCTACATCGCCGAAGACGCCGATTACTACTACTTCGCCTTCACCATCAACGCCAACATCGCCGCCACGAATTGGGGCAAGTATATCATCTACATCGACACCACCAACGACGAAGACGGAGCGACCAGTGACGCCTGGACCCGCAACGTGGTCGTCAATGAACCCCACGAACCCGAGTACGGCATCTACTCCTGGGTCGACTCGCCGCCCTACAACACCGGGCATATCCAGTTCCGGCGCTGGACAGGCAGTGGGTGGACATCTGAAGGCGAAACCATCGCCGGCGCAGCCCTGAGTACCACCGGCGTCACATCGACCATCGAATGGCAGCTTGCCCGCAGCGCCATCGGCGACGTCGACGCGTTCTGGTGCGAGGTGTGGAGCACCGGCGGCGGGAGCACCGACAACGCCCAAGACACGATCAACGCCCCCGCCGACGACTGGAACGCCACCAACTGGAGTACGACCGCCGTCCTCAGCAACTCGACACCCTTCGCCCGCTCCTACTTCGGCCCGTCGCTCAACATCGCCGTGCCACAGGAGGGCCAGCACGTCATCTACGCCGGCCTGGTGGCGCAGGGCACGGTCAGCCCCACGACCGGAGTGAGTATCACGATCGACCTGAACGGGACCGCCCGCTACACCCCAACCCTCGACGCCGAGGGCGCTTTCACCCAGCCGCTCACCCTGGTGGGTGGGCAGAATGCCATCACCTTCACCGCCCAGAACATCAGCGGCACCGTCACCACCGTCCGCCACGTCACCCTCGGCCCGGCGCTGACTCTGTCCGCCCCCACCGAGGGCGCGCACTTCGTCGCCCCCGCCACCGTCCCCGTCGCCGGCATCGCCCAACCCGCCGAGGACGTCACCGTGACCATCCAACTAGACAGCAGCACACCCATCACCGCGCCCGTGGACCCGTCCACCGGCGCGTTTTCTGCGACCGTCGCCCCCGGCAGCGACGGCTGGCACACGCTCACCGTCACCGCGGCCAACACTACCGGCTCCGCCACCGCCGTGCGCCACGTCACCTACGGCGCGGCGGGCCAGGACGGCGAGGTCTGGTGGGGCTGCCTGGGCCACTTCACCCGCGACGACGCCTACCGCGAGCCGTGGGGCGCGCAGCCCGCCGGCTCCACGGTCACCTTCCGCCTGCGCACCTGCGCCGGCGACCTGACCGGGGCCACGTTCCACGCCTGGCCCGCTAACCTGGCCCCTATCGTCGCACCGATGACCGTCTCCACAGCGCTCACCGATCCGCTCGGCATGTACGACTATTGGGAGATCAGCGTCACCCTGCCGGTCACACCGCACGTCCTCTTCTACAAGTTCGAGGCAGTCGATGGGGCCGACGCCGACTGGTACATCGACGACGTCACCTTCGACGGGCGCAACGGCTGGGGCCAGCCCTTCGACAACGACGGCGGCGGCAGCCTGGCCTTCGACCTGACCGCCTACGATCCCAGTTTCACCACACCCGACTGGATCCAGAACGGCATCGTCTACCAGATCTTCCCCGACCGCTTCCGCAACGGCGACCCCACGAACGACGTCGTCTCTGGCACACACCCGTTCTACGACAACCTCTACGGCGGGTGGACCTACCCCACCTGGAACAGCCCGGTCTACGATCCGCGCGACCCCAGCGACCCGCACTACTTCCGCTGGAGCGAGGACTTCTACGGCGGCGACCTGCAGGGCGTGATCGACCAACTTGATTACCTGGAGGGCCTCGGCGTGACCGCCCTCTACCTCAACCCATCCTTCTGGTCGCCCTCGAACCACAAATACGACACGACCGACTTCGGGCAGATCGATCCCCACATGGGCGATTTGGCGACCCTTCAAGCGTTGGTTGCCGCCGCCGAGCAGCGCGGTATGGTCATCGTGTTCGACGGTGTCTTCAACCACACCTCGTCCGACAGCGTCTACTTCGACCGCTACGGGCGGTACGACGCGCTCGGCGCGTGTGAGGACCCGGCCTCGCCCTACCGTGACTGGTTCCGCTTCACCGACGTGACGCCCGGCACCGGCACGTGCGTCGGTTCCACCGGCATCTCCAACGCCGCCACCTACGATAGCTGGTGGGGCTACGACACGCTGCCCACGCTCGACAGCGAGAACCCCGCCGTGCAGGCCTATTTCTGGGGCGACGGCGACGCCTCCATCGGCGGGCGTTGGGTCGTCTCCGGCACGCACGGCTGGCGGCTCGACGTCGGCGGGGACGTCGACAGTGGCGCGTGGTACGAACCGGGCAACGGCTACTGGGAGGGTTTCCGCGCCACGGTCAAAGCCGCCAACCCCGACGCCGTCATCTTCGGCGAGGAGTGGGGTGACGCCCGCTCCTGGCTCCTGGGCACCGAGTGGGACAGCGTCATGAACTACCGCTTCCGCAGCGCCCTGCTCAGTTTCATGCGGGATGAAGTCTACTGGGACAACGACAACAATTCCGGCTCGTCCGGTGGGACGCTGGAGCCGATCACGGTCAGCGCGTTCGACCGCTGGCTGCACCAGATCGAGGAAGACTATCCGCCCGAGGCCTGGTACGCCATGGTCAACCTGATGGGCTCGCACGACACCAACCGCGTGCGTTTCGTGCTCAGCAAGTGGCAGATCGGCTACGATGACACCGACCCGGCAGGGTACGACCCCGCCACCGACTTCGACCCCGAGGCGACCGACCGCCGCCAGATGCTGATGGCGCTGCTCCAGTTCACCCTGCCCGGCGCGCCGACGATCTACTACGGCGACGAGGTGGGCATCACCAGCCCCGGCGGCTGGTACGGCGACAAGTGGGAGGACGATCCCTACAACCGCGTGCCCTTCCCCTGGAGCGACACGCCCGGCGCGTACACCGCCCGCAGCGCCGTGCACGACCACTACGCGCAATTGGGGCACATTCGCAACGCCCACCCGGCGCTGCGCACCGGTACCTTCGACACGCTGCTGGTCGACGATACGCACGCCGTCTACGCCTTCGGGCGCACGCTGGGCATCACGGAGACCGCCGTGGTGGTGGTCAACCGCGGCATCACAGAGCAGACGGTGACCGTGCCTCTGGCGGGATACGTGCCCGACGGCACGCTGCTGACCGACCACCTCAACCGGGCGTACTATACAGTGAGCGGCGGCGAGATCACGCTTACCGTCGCGCCGGAATGGGGCGCGGTCCTGACCACCACGCCCGAGCGCTGGATCTATCTGCCGCTGGTGATGCGGGAGAGTTGAGGTGCAGCCGCCTCGGGCAGAACGAAAAAGATCGCAGCAGGTTGTGGAGGTTAATGTAGGGCGGCTGCCCCGGCCGGCGGGCAAGAAACCTGCGCTCACAGCCGATAGGCGGAAATGTAGGTCACGCTTTCAGCGTGACGCCTGCTCGGCGCGGGTCCGCGACCCGCGCTCCCGCCGGGTCACGGATCCGGCGGGAGCAAGAACGCGGTCTATTTTCGGAATAGTCGCCTCTCGTTCCGCCCGGTCTCCTGACCGGGCGGAACAAAGCTGGAAGTTGCGGCGGGTCTCCTGACCCGCCGCCCCAACGGAAAAACATTTCGAGGTTCAACAACATTGCCTGAAACATACCAAATCACTGAGGATTGCGCCGTCTACTTTGTAACATTCACCATCGTCGGATGGCTGCCGATCTTTATCAGCGAAGAGCCTTGTCAACTCATCACAGAAAGCCTGAACTTCTGCCACCGCGAGAAATTTCTGCGCATAGACTCTTACGTCATTATGCCCACTCACCTGCACGCTATCCTGTACGACGCAGACTTCAATGCGCATCGCCTCTCCCAAAGCCTCGCGGCTTTCCGCAAATTCACAGGTCGCCAGCTGGCTGACTACTGCACAAAGCATTTGCCTAGTTTTGATCGTGTGCTACGCGAACAATCTGGAAAGGACCGTGAACGAAAATTCTGGCAAAATTCCCGACACCCAGAGGCAATCATCTCGCGCCGCTTCCTCGAACAGAAGCGTACCTATTTGCACGACAACCCTCGCCGCAAAGGGCTAGTACGCCAAGCTGAACACTGGCGGTACTCATCGGCAGCATTTTGGACAGGGGAAGTCACAATGAGAGAAGAACCTGTGATTCTCTCACCGGTGGAGGAATAGTTCTCGTTCCGCCCGGTCTCCTGACCGAGCGGAACAAAGAGGAGCTAGAAGTTGCGGCGGGTCAGGAGACCCGCCGCAACAAAGGTGGTAGGCGCGCGATTGAATCGCGCGCCTACCACCACAGGAACGAGCGCTATTTTCGGAATAACGCGCTATCAACCGGCGAATACTTTTACAAAGGAGGTGATGTCTTATCGGGAAAAGATAACCC
>JAFGOJ010000444.1 GCA_016926575.1 Anaerolineae bacterium
GTTGTACTGCTGCCACCACGCCACCAGGCTTTCCGATGGTTCGGGCCAGACCAGAAACGCGCCGCCGCCAAATCCATCCGGCGTTGTCAAAATGTAGCCGTAGAGGTGGCGGGCGAAGTCGCTTTCCGGCGCGGGGTCGCACCCGATCAGTAGCACTGTCTTCTCCTTCAGCCAGCCACGCAGCATCTTAAGGAGATCTTTCCGGTCGTCCTGGTGCCTGTAATCCGCTTCGGAGATGACCAGGGAGTGCAGGCGCTGCATATCGCCGCACAGCTTGAACAGGTCGGGGCGGCCGGAGTGACGCTCGATCAGGTCGCTATCCTCGATCAGCAGATTGGGCTCGACGTGGTCGGTTTTCAGCGCGCGTTGGAGGCCGCCGTCGTAGGCGGCGGTGGCGTAGGACCAGAGCCTCAGGCGGGCGGCGGCGGCGTGCAGCGGCCCCACGCTTTCACTCGCGGAGTCCATCGCGTTGCACAGGTGGCTCACGGGTCGCCAGCGGGCCTTGCCGCGGGCGGCTTCGACCAGAGAGGCGACCTCGGGAGACAACCCCAACGCGAGGTCGCGCGCAGACGGGACGCCGGTGAGCTCTCGATCCAGGTCCGCGCCGATAAGCAGCGCCAGGCGACCGTTTTTCGCTTCTTCGACCAGTGTCGGTATCGCTATGGTGCTCTCGGCTGGCGCGCTACTCATCTCTCATACCGAGAGAACCTTTGACCTGGCGGACCAGGCGGGCGGCCTCTTCGGACTGCTCACGGGCCGTCTGCAATCGGCCCAGCAGGTCGCGCCAGAACTTCGACCCGGCGCTGGCAGCCAGGCCGGTGAGGAATATACCGACGGTCAGATTCTCCGGTATTCTCGACCACAGCGCGTGCAGGTCGACGACGTTGATCTTTTCCGCGATGCCCGGGACGGCGTAGTTCAGATAGTCGGCCGCGTCAATCTGGAGATAGTAGGCCAGCAGCGTCCCCACGATGATGGAAACCACGCGCAGTATGCGGATGCGCGACGTCTCTTCGTCACGGTGCTTGTCCTCTCGTTGGAGGAGCACCTTGGCCAGGGTGGTGGGGGTCACAGTTTCGATTTGTTGCTTGACGGCGACGTCGACGTCGCCGTACTGGTCGGCGGGTTGCTCGACGCCCCGCGCGTCGTTGAACGGCTTTTCGATCCCATACCAGAGGAAGTGCCCCAGCGAACCGAAAGCTGGCCTTTGCCCGTCCGCGGCCATCTTCTTCCATGGAAGTTGGTTGCCCAGCGCGGCCTGAAGCTTGGGGCGGCCTTTCCCCATAGCGAGCCAGACGATGACGGCGATCATCACCCAGGCGAGGCCTCCGAAGATGGCGATAGCCAGCGCCAGTGTTAAAATCCCGCCTACTGCCGCAGTCGCCACTTGGGCCAGGGAGATGAGGGCGGCCGGAGCGGCACCTATGCCCTGCGCCACCACTGCAGTGAACGGCTCAATGATCATGTTGATGGAGGCGCTCCACAGGACAAGCGCAACCACGATGCCGCAGACGAACGCCAGTGGGAGCTGGCTGGCGCGTAAGCGGCGCCACAGCTTGCGGAAGGGGCTCTGCATCGCGTTGCGCCGCTCTTCGACGCCATCGAGCAGGTGTTGCACGGCCTGGGTGTAGACCTGGGTGCGGTCGCGGGCCACGCGATCGACCGCATCGAGTGCGCCCACCAGCCTGTCGCGCAGGGTGTCGCGGTGCTGCGCCGGGAGGCCGAGCTCCTCCAGGGCCTTGAGCACCCCCTGGTCGAGGGCTTGCACAGCGCCTGTGCGGCCCAACGTCAGGTACGTGTTGACCTGGGATTGGAGCCACGGACCGGTCCACTGGCCGCTCTTTTCCTCGATCACGGCGCGGATGTCGTCGAGCCAGTCGACGACGTCGCCCAGTTTCACGGCCTCGACGCGGGTGACCAGACCCTCTTCGATGGGGGTGGTCACGTCGCTGGCGAGGGGCAGCTTGTGGCGCAGCGCCTCGAAGCCGGCGTGGACGGCGGCGACGGCCGTCGCTTTCAGCGCGTCGAGTTGTCTTTCGGCCTCGCCGGTCAGTGTGTTCAGCGCTGTTTGGGCCTGATCCTTGGCGCTTCCGGAGGCGGCGTCGACGGCGGCCTGCTGGGCGGCGATCTGGGCGTTCAGAGCCTGGAGCTTTGCTTCGAGGTCCTGGATGGTTTCGTACGATTCTTTGAAACTGCCGCCCTTGATCGCCTGGACGACGTCTGTGGTGGCCGTCACCGGGGCCAGCGTGACGTCGAGCCCGCCAAGGAGCGTATCGACGTGCTGTTGGAGGTCGGGCGCGACGCCCAGGCTGGAGAGCTGACCGGGGAGTTCCTGTTTCAGTTGTTCGAGCGCCTCGAGGGCCGTGACCTTTTCCTTTAGACCCAGGACGAACTTGACCGATTCGATGACGACCTCGGTGCCGACGGCCATAATTGCCATCACGGCTGCGAACAGTCCCAGTCCGGCAAAGAGTTGGGCCAGTTCTTCGGGGAGTGCCGACTCGACGGTCAGCGTGCGCTCGAAGCTCTGTGCGACGGCGGAAGCGCCGGACAGGGTGATGGTGAGCGCGTAGGTGCCCTGTTCGGTTGGGGTGTAGAACGTGAACGTGGTCTGGCCCGTAGCTCCGGATGCCAAGTCTTCTTCCAGTGTGAACTGGCCGCTGATCGGGTCGTTCTGCCCTTCGATCACGACCTCGTAGTCGAACGCCGTCCCTTCGAGCAGCACGGCCGACCCGGTGTTGGAGTAGGACACCGTCACAGCTACGCCTTGGCCGGGGTAGGGCATGGCCGGAGTGAACGTGAGGTCCTGGAACGCGAGCTGCCCTCCGCCGCCGTTGACGATGGGTGCGGCTTGCGAGACCGTGGTGGCGACGCCGAGCAGCGCCATCACTGTGAGTACAACGACCACCGCTTTCTTCATAGTACCCTCTCCTTTACGTGAAATCGTGCGCTCATTGTGGCGTGGAACGTTACGGCGTTGGGGAAACATCGCAGTGGCTGGCCTGATGCGTAGAGGGAGGTGAAAGAATCTTCTGCCTGTATCCCGCCCTTAGCTTCTAGTATAGGAGAAAAAGACCGTGTGTCAAGGGTTTTTGCCGGTATGTGCCGTGCGGCGGTCGAGCAGGTCGGCGAAGGTGGCTTCGAGTCGGTCGGCGATGAGGGGCCAGGTGTACCCCTCGGCCCAGCAGGCGGCGCGGTGGCCCATGCGCATACGCAGGCCGGTGTCGGTGAGCAGGCGGGCGATCTTGGCGGCCAGCGCGCCGGGGTCGCGGGTGGGCACGCGGTAGCCGGTGCGGCCGTGCTGCACCAGGTGGGCCAGGCCGCCCACGTCGGAGGCGATGACGGGGGTGCCGCAGGCCATCGCCTCCAGCGCCACCATGCCAAAGCTCTCGTAGTCGCTGGGCATGACCACCATCTCGGCGGAGGCGTAGTAATAGGGCAGCGTGTCCTGGTCCTGTGCGCCCATGAAGGTGACCACGTCGCCGATGCCCAGGTCGCGCCGCAGGGTTTGGAGGCGCACCATCTCGTCGTTGTCCTCCACCTTGTAGGGGTTGCCGCCGATGATCGACACGCACAGACCGTCGGTCAGCTCGGGATGCTTGCGGGCGATCAGAGAGATGGCCCACAGGAGCGTGTCGATGCCTTTGAGCGGCTCGATGCGCCCGACGAAGAGGATGATTCGGCAGGCCGAGCAGAGGCAGATGTGCTCCTTCGCCTGAGCGGTGGGGATGGGGTAGAAGCGTTCCGTGTCGACGCCGGGCGGGATGACGCGGATGTGGCCGGGGTCGGCGCCGTACAGAGTGACCAGTTGCTCCTGCTCGGCGGGGGTGGCGGCGATCAGGCAGTCCACCGCGTGCACCAGTTCCTCTTCCGTGTGAATGCGCCGGGGCGGCTCCTCTTCCTGGGCGGAGCGGGCGACCTGGTTCTTCATCTTGCCCAGGGTGTGGGCCATGTGGACGATGGGGGCGTTCCATTCTTGTTGCAGCGCGCGCGCGGCGTATCCCGAAAGCCAGTAGTGACTGTGGATGACGTCGTAGGTGATGCCGTCCCTGTGCGCTTGTGCCAGCACGCCGTCGATGAATTCGGGCATGTGGTCGTAGACCAGGTGTTTGGAGTAGGGTTCTTCAGGCCCGGCCGGGACGTGGATGACTCGCCCGCCGCGGCCGATGTCTGTGGTGATGTGGGGAACGGTGGCGTCTTGGGAACGGGTATAGACGTCAACGTGGTGCCCGCGCCGGAGGAGTTCGCGGCTCAGGTCGCGCACGTAGACGTTCATGCCCCCGGTTTCTTTGCCCCCGAGGGTCGCCAACGGGCAGGTGTGGACGCTCAATTCGGCAATTCGTAGCATGTCAGGGACTGAGAGTATTATAGTCGCCTTGCCTCAGAGTGCAATTGCGGCCCCAAGGGGATTCGTTGCGTTCCGACTCCGTTTATGGTATAATTTATCCGCCAATGGAAAATTTAGCAGATGAAAAAGAAGGGATAGACGCGTCCCCGCCATCCAAATCGAGCCGAGCGCTCTCCCGTTTTCTCGTGTGGGCCAGCCTGTTTGCCTGGCGCTCCGGCGTCGATTGGCGCACGCGTCGCCCAGTATTCACCCGCATTACTGCTCACGCCAGCATCGTGGTGCTGGCGTTGGTTCTGTTTGTCCTTGGGGGCCTGAAGCCTGTGGGGCAGGTCTTGGGCGCATCCGAGATGCGCCGTTCGCCGACGCCGCCACCGATGACCCCCGCGCCTGACGTGACGCCCTACGCCCTCTCCGGTGGAAGTTGGGAACCCTCCCCCGCGCTGGTGCTGAACCGGATGGCCGTCCCACACACGAACATCCCCGAGCGGCCGCGTAACACGGTCTTCACCTATACCGTGCTGCCAGGCGATACGGTGTTCGGCATCGCCGAGATGTTCGGCCTCTCCCCGCACACGATCTACTGGGCCAACTCCGACACGTTACAAGACAACCCGCACATGCTCTGGCCGGATACGGTGCTCAACATCCTGCCGGTCAACGGCGTCTACCACACCGTTTCGGCCGGAGAGACGATCGCGTCGATTGCCCAGGATTACGGGGTCGACATAGGCACGCTCTACAACGAATGGAACCATCTGACGCCCAACCAGCCGCTGCAAGACGGCATGAGCCTGGTGATTCCCGGCGGCACGCGCGACTTCATCGTGTGGCAGTTGCCGACGTTCAGCTCCCTGGCGGGATCGGCGGCCTACGACTCGGGCGTGTGCGCGCTGCCGGCGACTGGGGTGCGCGGCAATGGCTGGTTTACCTGGCCCACCGACAGCCGGCGCATCTCCGGCTGGGTGTTCCATGACCCGCGCAACCCACCACACGCCGGCATCGATATCGGCCTGTACACGGGCGACCCGCTCTACGCCGCCGACAACGGCGTGGTGCGCTACGCCGGTTGGAGTAACGCGGGGTACGGATACCTGGTCGTTTTAGACCACGGCAACGGTTACCAGACCTACTATGCGCATATGAGCGCGATTTGGGTCGTCTGCGGCCAATCGGTCTACCAGGGCACCGCGATTGGCGCGGGCGGGAACACCGGCTGGTCGACCGGCCCGCACCTGCACTTCGAGGTGCGGTATGAGGGCATCCCCCAGGATCCATTCTACTACCTGCCGTAGCGGCGGGTAGGTGATCGTGCCCCCCTTGAATGTAAACGAGAGTGATCTTGGAAACGTTAACATCTGCCTCATCCAACACGACGTCGGAAAAGAAAAAGAAACCTTACGTGCGACTGGCCGGTCTGCTGTCGCACGCGTTTGCATCCCTGGCCGTCTTTGTATGGCGGTTTGGCGGTGACTGGCGCGGCTTGCGCCCGGTGTTGACGCGCACGATCGCGCACCTCTCCATCATCGCTGTGGCCGTGGGGGTGTTCTTCCTCAGCACCACCCAATGGCCGGCTTTCGCGGCTCAATCGCTCCCCTCCGTGGACGAGATCTTCGCCCAGCAGGGCACCCCGGAACCGGAGGCCGTGCCGGAAAGGGCGGTGCTCAGCCGGAGCAGCCAGTTGGTGTACGTCAACAACGCGGCTCCTCTGGTGCGCCGGGCGGAACCGCACACCATCATCCCCGAGCGCCCGCGCCTGAGCGTGATCACCTACACCGTCCAGGCCGGCGACACGGTCGAAAGCATCGCCCAACGCTTCGGCCTGGAACCGACGACGATCGCCTGGTCGAATGCGGCGGTAGAAGATGCGCCCGACCTTCTGCGTATCTCGCAGGTGTTGGTTATTCTGCCCATCGATGGGATCTACCACACCGTCGCCGAGGACGACACGTTCGAAAGCATCGCCGAGGAATACGAGGTCGAGGTAGTAGACATCGTCTCCTGCGAGTACAACGGCTTCGATCCGGCCAACCCGCTTCTGGTGCCGGGCACATCGATCATCGTCCCGGGTGGGGAGAAGGAATACATCCCGCGCACGATTACCAGCTATGGCGGGCCGGTGCCGGAGGGGGCCGCGGGGAGCGGTCTCTTCGACTGGCCGGTGCTGGGCTACATTTCGCAGGGGTATTGGTACGCGCACCGCGCCATCGACATTGCCGCGCCGACCGGTACGGCCGTGCGCGCCGCCGACGGCGGCTACGTCAGCTTTGCGGGCTGGACCGACATCGGCTACGGTTACCTGGTGGTGATCGACCACAACAACGGTTTCTCCACCTATTACGCGCACCTGAGCAACTTCTACGTCAGCGCCGGGCAGGTGGTGGAGCGCGGGCAGGTCTTCGCGGCCGTCGGTTCGACCGGCTGGTCCACCGGGCCGCACACGCACTTCGAGATTCGCTACGCCGGGGTGCCGCAGAACCCACGCGCATACCTGCCGTAAGGCACGTCTGGATGGTTTTACCTTCTCGAACTGCCGGGTCGTCGACCCGGCGGTTTTGATGAACCGATGCGGTAACTGCTCAGCTTACGCTTCGCAGTTGCCTTTCCCGCCGCGAAAAGGGGAAGTGGGGGTTTTGCGGGCGGCTTCGCCGCCCGCAA
>JAFGOJ010000445.1 GCA_016926575.1 Anaerolineae bacterium
GCACCCCGCCGGGGAAACGGGTAAACCTGCGGTTTACCTTCCGGTTCCCCCGGACCCCTTCCGCAAATGGGCCTGGGTCAACGCCTCGGGCGGCCCCCCTTGTTCCGCCCAGTCTCCTGACCGGGCGGAACGGCGGGTCAGGAGACCCGCAACGACAGGAGCCATTTTCGCCCATTGGTTGTGAGCGCAGCGATCATGGTCTCTATTCCGAAAATAGAGCTCGTTCCTGTGGTGGTAGGCGCGCGATTGAATCGTGCGCCTACCACCAGACAATGTGCTCCCGCCGGGTCCGTGACCCGGCGGTGGCGCGGGTCGCGGACCCGCGCCGAGCGGGTGTCACGCTGGAAGCGTGACCTACATTTTCCCCCAGACCCCCTCCGTAAATGGCGGGCTGGTTTCCGATGTAGCAGCCAATTCCGCGTTACTTCGCTGCGGTGTAAACCGCCAGGGTCTCCCGGGCGGCGCGGGCCCATGAGAAGCGGGCCGCCCGGGCCAGGCCCGCTTGCCGCAGCGCGTCGCGCCGGGCTGGGTCGCGCAGTAACGCGACGATCGCGTCGGTCCACGCCGTTGTGTCCTCCGGCGGGAGCAATAGCCCGGCCTCGCCCACAACCTCGGGCAGCGACGCCGCATCCGAGGCCAGTACCGGCACGCCGCAGGCCATCGCCTCCAACGGCGGCAGACCAAATCCCTCGTACAGAGAGGGATAAACGAAGAGCACTGCACCGTTGTAGAGCGCAAGCAGCGCCTCCGCAGGCACCCAATCCAGAAAACGGATGTGCCCCGCAAGGCCCAATGCATCTACCCGTTCGAACAACGAGCGGTAGCCCCAACCCTTCGCGCCTACGAGCACCAATGTGGGGGCAAGGGACGACAGCGCCTGCCGCACGCCAGCGTAGGCGGACACCAAGCGCTCCAGATTTTTGCGCGGTTCGAGTGTGCCGACGTGGAGGATGTACTGCCCAGGCACCAGGCCGAAGGGTGCCAGGGTGCGAACCACTGCTTCCCGATCCGCCAGAGGGCGGAACGCGGCATCGACGCCGTTGTAGACCACATACACCCGCTGCGCCGGGATACCGAGGTCGGCCACGACCGCGCGCCGCGTCGCCTCGGAGACAACAATCACGCTATCGGCTTCTTCCTGCGCAAAACGGCAGGCGCGCCGGTGCAATTCGCGGTTGTTGGGCGTGTGCAGTTCGGGAAACTGCAACGCCGACAGGTCATGGATGGTGATCACGTTCGCTGCACCGGGCTGCCGCCATGGAAGCACGGCGGAGGCATGGAAGACGTCTACCCCCTCCAACGCGGCGCTCAACCGACGGCGCATGACACCCCCGGCCGCGACCGCCCACGGCCACAGCAGCGCCCGGTCGACCAGGGCTGCCAGCGCGCGCCACGGCGGCGGCTGGAGCAGGTCCCAGCGCGCCAGGCGGCAGTGGCGCAGCCCGCGGCAGTGCAGCACCGCCCCCAACACCTGCACCTCGGGTGGGTCGGCGGCCGGGCCACGGGCAGGGCGATAATCGAGCCACACGTAGTCGTGCTGCGGGGCGGTCTCTGCCAGGGCGCACGCCAGGCGCGCGCGGTAGGTAAAGACCCCCGCTCGGGCCACGTACAACGCAGTGACGTCGAACCCTACGCGCACGCGCACACCCGCTCGACGAATGCCACCATCGCCCGCGCCGCGTCGTCGGGGCGGTGGTGGGTCAGGACATGCTGCCGGGCGTTGGCCCCCATCCGCCGGCGAAGAGCGGCGTCGCGGGCCAGAGAGAGGAGAAGGTGCACCAATCGATCCTCCTCCCCCGGGCCGACGCCCACTTTTGCGCAGCACGTGTCGGGGAGCTCGGAGAAGGCTCCGACACCGGAGACGATGACCGGCTTGCCCGCGCCCATCATCTGCAGCAGACTGGCCGATGTCTCCCCGGCGGTGGGGTAGCGCAGGTTGATGCACACGTCGGGCAGCGCCAGGTAGCGCCGGAAATCGTCCAGCGCGAGCCGGCCGGTGAGCACCACGCTGCCTTCCAGACCCAACCCCCGGACGCGGGCGGCGACGTCGTAGGGCGGCACGACCTCGCCCACCAGCAGGTAGCGCGCCTCCGGCAGCGTTTCCCGCAGGCGCGCGAAGGCGCGCAGGGCCACGTCGATGCGCTTGGAAGGGTCGATGCGGCCGAACGACGCGACGACAAACGCGTCGTCGGGCAGTCCCAATTCGGCGCGTAGAGAGGCCGGATCGGGAAGCGGGTCGGGCGGCAGATCGACGGGCGCGTTGATCTGCGCTACGGGGCAAGCGGGGCGAGAGCGAGCGATTAACTCACGCACGTAGGCACTGTGGACGATCACGCCGAGGCTGGCGTCGAGCACCGGTTCGGCCAGCGCGTAGTCGAAGTCGGAAAACGGTTGCACGCCGGCCAGCGCCTGGTACGCCAGGTCGAACCCCCGGCGGCCAAGGGCGTAGGCCATGGCGCGGGGAAGTGCCGCGGGCAAGAGGCCGTCCAACGTCGCGGCCTTGAAGAAGCGGTAAAGCACGTAGTCGTGCAAGACGGTGACGCCGGGGTAGCGCGTCAGGGCGTCGTAGACGTAGGCGTGGAAGGGGCTGTTGCCCATGTGGTAGAGGCAGGCGTCGTAGGTGTGACGCAAGGACGGGAACCGGGCGTAGTCAACGACCCGGAAGTGCTCGAGGACGGCAGGATTGGCCGGTCGGTACCCATCCACGACCACGTCGACGTCGGCGTAGCGGGCCAGGTAGAGCAGCAAGGATTCGGTATAGTCGGCAATGCCGGTGGGCCGAGGGTTCAATGGGCTGAAACAGGCAATGCGCATAACATAGCCTCACGAAAAACGATACAGGAGCGTCAAAGGTCGAGTTGGCGTTCGCCCGCTCGCTGCTCCATGAGAAAGACGCGCCGGTTGAGGTCTGCCAGGGTGCGCTCTTGCTCTGCAACGATCGTCTCCAGTGTCTCGACGTGCCAGGTCAACTGGCGGATGGCTTCGTCGGCGGCGGCATTGAAGCGCGTCTGCTGCACCCAGGGCCGTCCGCGGTGGGTCAAGTCCCACAGGCGGGTGTAGAACTCGCGCGCGAGGGCCAGCGCCGAACCGACCAAGGGCCACGCCGCCACGCGACTCAGGCCGGGCACGTCGACAGCAGTGGGGCGGTCGGGCAGGGCGTGCAAGCGGCTTACCGCACGGGCGGCGTCCGAAAGGGTCAGTCCGACACACAAGTCGGTATCCACGGCGTCCGATTCTTTTGTCATTCGCTCACTCCGTTCCACGAGACGATAGTCACCTGCGTTACACAGGCCCCATTATCCCCCAAGGCAGGAAGACGGGCAAATCGGGTCAACTTGGAGGCCGAACGGGCTGTGGTATACTTGACGACATGCGCGCAGCTCTCCAAAATACCAGCACCGGCAGATCCAATCGAACGTGGGTGCTGTTGTTGCTCTTCCTGGTTCAGTTTCTGGTCACGTTCCGCCCGGCGACGATGGCCTGGGACGGCGTGTTCTATTACAGCGCCACCCGCTCGGCAGTGTGTGACGGCGACCTGCGGCTGGGGAACGACCTGCGCCTCTCATACGCCGCGCGCCCAGACCCGTTCTTCGAAGCACAGCACTACGAGCAGGTCTTGACCCCCACCGGCCGGGTGGCCAGCCCGTACGCGATTGGGACGTCGGTGTTGTGGCTGCCCTGGTTCGTGCCGCTGGCCCTCGCCGTCCGATTTGCCGTGGGAGACACTGCCCTGACCTGTTTCGAGTGGCCGCTGGTCTGGACGATGGCAACGGTGACGTGCGTCTACGGCTGGCTGGCGGCGCTGATCGGGTACCGGCTGGCGCGGCGATTTGCGGGCGAGTGGGCCGCGCTACTGGCAGGCGCCACCGCGATGTTCACCACCCCGCTGTGGTACTACCAGTTCCGTGAGCCGTTCTACGCACACGCGGCATCTGCGCTGACGACGGCGCTGTTCGTCGTCGCGTGGTGGCGCGCCGCCGAGAGGCGAGACGCGCGCCCCATCACTGCGATCCTCCTGGGGATAGTGGGCGGACTGGCAGCCTTGGTGCGCTGGCAAAATGCCGCCTACCTGGTGCTGCCCCTCCTGACGGTCGGAGTCGATGTCTGGGCTGCCACGCGCCAGCGCGACCGACGGGCCATGCTGCGCGGCGTGCTGCGCGGCGTGCTGGTGGGCGGGGGCGCGCTGCTGGTGCTGACGGTCCAGTTCGCCGTGTGGAGCGTCTTCTATGGCCGCGCGTTGACCATCCCCCAGGGCAACACGTTCATGGACTGGCGCGCGCCGTGGGTGCAGCACGTCCTCTTTTCCGCCTTCAACGGGCTGCTGCCGTGGATGCCGGTCACTCTGCCGGCGCTGGTCGGGCTGATGCGGCTGGGTCGGCGCGCCCCCCGGCTGGGCATCCCCTTGCTGGTCGCGTTCGCGTTGCAGGTGTTTATCAACGGATGCGCAGTGCAATGGTACGGCGGCGGGGGGTACGGCCCGCGCCGTTTCTCCAGCACGCTGGCGATCCTGGTGGTGGGCTATGCTGCGTTCCTGGACTGGCGAAGCGTGCGTTGGTACCGGGCGCTGGGACTGGGCGTAAGCGCGCTGCTGGTGCTGCACCAACTGCTCCTGTTGCGGTACGGATTCGCCGAACGCATCGGCGGGCACGCCGCCCCGACCACGCTGACCTACGACGACGAGTGGCACGCCGACCCACTGCCGCAGTTCGCGCAGCAGATGGCCGGCTACCTGCCGCAAGCGGCACGACAGCCTCTGCAAACGCTGATTCAGCCCGAGTCGCCGCTGAGCACGTCGGCCTCTCCGGCGGCACGGCAGGTGCTGCTGCTGGCGGGGGTGTTGAGCGTCGTGGGCCTGGTGCAGATGGGATGGCGACGCTGGCGTCCACACCCGGGCGTGCTGCTGGTCGTGGCCGTTGCACTGATCGCGGCAGCAGATTGGTGGATAGTGACGCAAGGGTAATTAGAGGCCCCGTTTCTCAACGCGCTATTCCGAAAATAGACCGTCTCGATGTAGGGCGGGTTTCTTACCCGCCGACTATCGGTTACCAGGACTTTGCAGGGGCTCCGC
>JAFGOJ010000011.1 GCA_016926575.1 Anaerolineae bacterium
CCGCCGCCGGCCTACGTCACCCCGCCCCCGCCCGCCCAAGGCGGCGCTACGGCGGTGCTGCGCGAGTCGGCGCCCAAGCGCCGGCCGTGGCTGTGGATTGCTATCGGTGGGGGCCTCGTGGCCCTGCTGGTGTTCGTTGGCGTCGCCTGGGCCCTGCTGCGCGGGCTGGGCGTGTTCGACGGCGGTGTGGCCGAGGTGACGTCGCAGCCGCCCACCTCTGCCCCCGATACGTCGGCGACGGAATTGGCGGCCACGATGGCCGCGCTCCAGGCAACCGTGGGCGCGCCGACTGCTACGCCGACTGCCACGTCGACCCCGTTGCCCACGCCAACCTCCACGCCAGAGCCCGACTTGACCGCGACGGCCTATGCCGCCTGTGAGTTCTCCGTCGAAGTGCTGGAAGACCCGGCGGTCTGGCCGCCCATCCTGGCCCCCGACCAGGACTTCGCCAAGTCGTGGGAGGTGCGCAATACCGGCACGTGCCCGTGGGAGAACGGCTTCCAACTTGCCTTCGTCAGCGGCAGCCAGTTGGGGGGCCCGCTCGCGATCCCGGTCGATCCGACCGCCGCGAATGAGACCTGGGGGGTAACCCTGAGCCTGACCGCGCCCTCGGAGAACGGCACCTACACGGGGATGTGGCAGCTTCAGACCGCGGATGGGGCCGCGGTCGGTGAGCCGCTGGCGGTTTCGATTGTCGTCGGTCCAACCGCTACGCCGCGTCCGCCCACGGCGACGCCGACGCCTCTGGCGTCCCCGACCCCGCCGCCGGCGTTGGAGATGTCGTGGCCGAGTATCATCAGTTGCTGGGTGGACAACGACGCCGGCCGGTGGGGCGGGCAGATCGTGTGGAACGCGTGGGGCGGGCCCAGCACGGAGTATCACTACTTCTACGGTGGCGTTGCCTCCGAGCAAGAACTGGCTACGGCCGGCGACAGCTTCTCGGTTCAGATCAATAGCCCGTTGCGGGTTACGTACTTTACCACGTCGGGGGTGGGTGTCTTCTGGCCGCTGCCCGAGGGGTGCTGTGGGGGTTCCGAGGGGCGATGGACGAGCCCCGAGGGGTACCAGGTGGTGTGGAAGGCCGTTCAATACGATATATCTCGTTGTCCATAAACGGATGGACAATCATCAAAAGATGGAGTGAAGAAAATGAATCTATTTCGTAGTTTGGGTCCCGTTGAGTTGTTGATCATTTTGGCCATCGTGATCTTGATCTTCGGTCCGGGGCGTTTGGGCAAGGTCGCCGGCGAGCTGGGGAAAGGAATTCGAGATTTTCGCAAGGGCCTGTCTGGAGGAAACGAAGGAGAAGAGGAACATCCCGGGCCGGCAGACGAAGAGTAGGCTCGGCGCGAGTATGGTGCGCAGTACACGGTTATGGAGTTTCTAAACGTCGGTTCCGGCGAGTTTATCTTCATTCTGCTGATTGCCATCCTGGTGATTGGACCGCAGCGGACCGTACAATTGGCCCGTCAGGCCGGTCAGATTCTTGGTCGGCTGAAGGGACAATTGGCCGCCTTTCAACAGCAGTTTTCTGAAGAGATCCGGTCGCTCGAAGAGGTCAAGGCGGCTGTCTCCGAGCCTATGTTGGATATCAACAAAGAGGCTCGCGCTATCAATAGAGAGGTAGCGGCGGCGGCCAGGGGCCGTCCGCTGGAAGCAAGCCCTGCGCCAGGTCCCGACACCCAACCAGCGCCACTACAGGACACCCCCGATGAGTCAGTCTGAACTGGGCATTTTAGAACACATCGAGGAACTGCGGCGCAGAATTTTGTGGGCTTTGGCGGCGGTGGCGGCAGGGGTCGTCATCAGCGCGTTCTTCGCCGACAAGATTCTGGTGTGGCTGACCGCGCCCCTGCCGGGTGAAGGGCTGGAGCAGTTGGAGGCGATCTCTCTGACGGAGAATGTGGGCGTGTTTATGCAGGCCACGCTCCTCAGCGGGATCGCGTTCGCCATGCCCGTGGTCGTCTTGCAACTGTGGAAGTTCATCCAACCCGGGCTGTACTCTAACGAACGCCGCTACGTCTACCTGCTGGTCCCGATGGCGACGCTTCTGTTTCTCAGCGGCGCGGCGTTCTGCTATTACGTCATGCTGCCGGTGGCGGTGCCGTTCATGCTCGATTTCCTGGACATTCCCACGCGCCCGCGCCCGTCGGAGTATTTCCCCTTCATCACCAGTCTGCTTCTGTGGGTGGGGATCAGCTTCGAGCTGCCGCTGCTCGTCTTTTTCCTGGCCAAAGTGCGCGTCGTCAATCACCGGGCGTTGATCAAAAACTGGCGCGTAGCGATTCTCTTGATCGCGGTGCTGGCCGCAGCGATCACTCCTACGCCCGACCCCATCAATATGGGTATCGTCATGATCCCCTTGGTGGTGCTCTATTTTCTAAGTATCTTTTTGGCTTGGATTGCCTACCCCAAAGTGAAAGAGTCCTCTGAATAAATTGGGGTTGACAAACTGCCATTTCCGACTATAATATCTCGGTTGCCGGGTTGCCGCGTGCGACCTGTAGCGTGATGTAGGGAGGCATATTGTGTACGCCGTTTTTCAATTAAGTGACCGTCAATATAAGGCCGAAGTTGGTGACAGTTTTCTGGTAGAGAAGCTACCTGCTGACGCTGGCCAACAGATCATGTTGGACGAAGTTCTGCTGGTTGCCGATGGCGAAGGGGTGCAGGTCGGTACCCCTCTCGTGGCGGGTGCGCGGGTCAAAGCGACCGTTCTGGCGCACGAAAAGGGGCCCAAGATCCACATTTTCAAGTACCGCCCCAAGCAGCGCTATCGAGTGCGCAAGGGCCATCGACAGAATTATACCCGCTTGCGGGTTGACGAGATTGTGGTGTAGTGGGAGGTTGCAATGGCACACAAAAAAGGTGGCGGTAAAAGTAAGAATGGTCGTGACAGCCACAGCAAACGCCTGGGCGTCAAGAAGTACGGTGGCGAAGCCGTCCTGGCCGGAAATATCATCATCCGCCAGCGCGGTATGACGGTCAAACCGGGCGATAACGTGGGTATGGGCAGGGACTACACCCTGTTCGCGCTGAAAGAAGGCTACGTCCGCTTCGAGCCTATCCGTGGCGGGCGCAAGCGCGTCAGCGTGTACCCGGAACGGAGTTAGCTGATGAGGAAAGATATCCATCCCAAGTACTATCCCGAGGCTCAGGTTATCTGCGCCTGCGGCAATACGTGGAACGTCGGGGCGACCATCCCGCTCATCCGCACCGACGTCTGCTCGGCGTGCCACCCCTTCTTCACCGGCGAACAGCGTATCGTCGACACCGAAGGGCAGGTCGACCGCTTCATGAGCCGCCTGCGCCGGCGCGACGAGATTCTGGCCGATGAAGTGACCCGCCGCGAGTCGGTGCGCTCCCCAGACCAGCCCATCGGCGCTCTGGAACTCGGCACGCGTGCCGAAGGCGCTCTGGCCGAGGCCGGTATCACCACGGTCGCCCACGCGCTGCAGAAGCTTGCCGAAGGCGACGAAACGCTGACCAATTTGCGCGGGTTCGGCCTGAAATCGCTGGCAACTTTGAAGAAACGCCTCCGCGCGCGCGGATTTGTCCTCCCCGGCGACGAAAGCCTGGACGCGGACGAAGACCTGGAAGAAACGGAAGACTAGACCCGACGCAGCAAGGTGGTAGGGGCAGATGATGGCAATCTGCCCCTATTTTGTTTTCCAAATTCCACAAGGAGCGGTGAATGTACGGCAAACCCAGCAGCGGATGGATCGAGGTGATCTGCGGCAGTATGTTCTGCGGCAAGACGGAGGAGTTGATCCGGCGGATACGCCGGGCCAGGATCGCCCGCCAGAAGGTTCAGGTCTTCAAGCATAGCCTCGACGCGCGCTACGCCGAACGCGAAGTCGCCTCTCACAACGGTCTCCAATGGGAAGCGCTCCCTGTAGAAAGCACGCAACAACTGCGCCAGTTGATCGAACCGGATACGACGGTGGTCGCCGTGGACGAAGGCCAATTCTTCGACGACGGCCTGCTGGACCTGTGCAAGGCGCTGGCCGAACAGGGCGTGCGGGTGATCGTCGCCGGGCTGGATATGGACTTCCGTGGGGAGCCCTTCGGCCCCATCCCCCAACTGCTGGCCCAGGCCGAAGTGGTGGATAAATTGCAGGCGATCTGCGTCGTCTGCGGCGGGCCGGCCAGCCACACACAACGCCTTATCGACGGCCGCCCGGCTGCCTACGACGACCCGGTCATCATGGTCGGCGCGAACGAGGTGTACCAGGCGCGCTGTCGCGGGTGTCATCAAGTAAACCCCCATTCCCCCTTTCCGCGGCGGGAAAGTCAACTGCGAAGCGTCAGCTGAGCAGCTACAAGCTACAAACGAAAGAGGAGGCAGGATGGCATTGAGTGCGTTGGTGGAACAGGCAATTGAACGAACGCTGCTGGATGAACAGACGATCCAGCGGCGGGTCGTGGAGTTGGCGGCGCAGATCAGCAGCGACTACGCCGACGTAGACAACGTGGTGCTGGTCGGCGTGCTGAAGGGCTCGTTCATCTTCCTCGCCGATTTGGCCCGGCACCTTGACGTGCCCCACAGCGTGGACTTCATCGCGCTGTCGAGCTACAACCGGGGCACGGTCAGCTACGGCGCAGTGCGCTTGATTATGGACACGCGCTCCTCTATCACCGACCAACACGTGCTCATCGTCGAAGACATCGTCGACACCGGCTATACGTTGGACTATCTGATGCGCAATTTCGAGGCCCGCCGTCCGGCCTCCCTGCGCACGTGTACGCTGCTCAGCAAGCCGGACCGCCGCGAGGTCGATGTTCACGTCGATTACCTGGGCTTCGAAATCCCCGACGTGTGGGTCGTGGGCTACGGCCTCGACTACGCCAATCGCTTCCGCACCCTGCCGTACATCGCGGCGCTGCGGCGCGATGTCTACGAAAAGGAGTGATCGATGGGGCTTCAAGAAGACGTCGCAACCGTATTGGTCTCTGAACAGAATATTCAAGCACGCGTGGCGGCGCTGGCACGCGAGATCGAGGCGCACTACACCGACGACACGCCTCTCCTGCTCGTCTGTGTCCTCAAGGGGGCTTTCATGTTCCTGGCCGACCTGTCGCGCCAGTTGCAGATTCCCCACGAGATCGATTTCATGGAGACCTCATCCTATGGTGCTGGCACGGAGAGCAGCGGCGTGGTGCGTATCCTGTTGGACCTGGAGCGCAACATCGAAGGGCGGCACGTACTGATCATCGAGGATATCATCGACTCGGGCCGCACGCTCCAGTACATCACCCGTAACCTGCGCACCCGTAACCCCGCCAGCGTGAAGGTCTGCACGTTGCTGAGCAAGCCCTCCCGCCGCGTGATCGACGTCCCGGTCGACTGGATCGGTTTTGAGATCCCCGACGCGTTCGTGGTCGGCTACGGGCTGGACTATGCCGAGGTCTACCGCAACGTGCCCTTCATCGGGGTATTGAAGGCAGAAGTTTACGAATAGGGGCGGCGTGCGCCGCCCCTTACAGATACGGTTGCAACAGCTCCAAAATGTGGGCCAGCGGCGCGACGTCGGCCGCGTCGAATTGGGCCAGCTTGTTGGAGTCGATGTCCAACACCGCAACGACGGCATCTCCCTTCAGCACCGGCACCACGATCTCGCTCTTGGAACGCGGGTCGCAGGCGATGTGCCCGGGGAACTGCTCCACGTCGGGCACGACCACCGGCTGCCGGGTGCGCACGGCGTGCAGACACACGCCGCGCCCGCGCAACACCTGGCACGCCACCGGCCCCTGATACGGCCCCACGTGCAATTCGTCTTCCCCCGCTACGACGTAGAACCCGGTCCAGAACGGGTGGCTCATCTTGTGGTGCAGCACGGCGCAGATTGTGGCCATCGCCGCGGTCAGGCTGGGCGATTTGCCCTCGATCAAGTCCTTCAACTGCGCGTAGATGCGTTCGTAGCGGTCGCTGCGTCTCTGGTCACTCATACTGCTCGCTAGTCACCGCAGGCGGGCAGCGTGCAGAAGCGCGCGTCCAGCAGCTTCACCTCGGCGCCCAGCGCCTTCATCGCGGCGACCAGTTCGTCCTCCGAAAGGTTCGCCACGCGGACGACGATCTCGCGGTTGGTCGGGTCCTCGCCCATCATCGTCCCCAAGGCGGTGATGTTCCCCTGCATCTCTGCGATCCGGCCGGTGATCCGCGCCAGCATGCCCGGCTGCTCGGGGATGAGCATGCTCAGCCGCACTCCGCTTTCACGTGCCCCGAACATCTCCAGGAAGATCTTGAACATGTCGGTCTCGGTGATGATGCCCACCAGTTTATCGCCCTGGATCACCGGCAGCCCGCCGATCTTGTTGTCGGCCATGATGCGCGCGGCCTCTTCCAGCGGCGTGTCTTCGGTGACGGTGATCACGTTGCGGGTCATGATGTCCTTCATCTTGATCTTGGAGAGCAGGTAAGGGATTTCGTAGATGCTTAGGGTCGTGGCCGGCGAAGGCGAGACCTTCAGTAGGTCCAGCTCCGACACGATACCTGTCAACTTCCCATGCTTGTCGGTGATGGGCAGGCGGCGCACACTCTGGTTGCGCATCAATTGCAGCGCCTCGTCGACCGATGCGTCTTCGTGAATCGTGACGGGGCGGCGGGTCATTCTTTCTCCTACTAGCATCTTTGTCCTCCTACATGAAATGATTTAATGTCAATTGTACGTTCATTGTACACGAAAACAGGCTTTAAGCCAATCGATTCCAGGCTGCCAGCGCCAGTTCCCGCGAGCGAGCGGTGATGGCCGCCTCGTCCAGCGTCAGCAGTGTTCGGTCGCGCATCAAGACGCGGCCCGCGCAGACGGTGGCGGTGACGGCCGACGCCTCCAGCCCGAACAGCAGGTGCCAGGGCAGGTTGCCGGCGCTCAGAGGCGTGGTGGGATGGTAGTCCAAGAAAACCAGGTCGGCCGAGGCACCGGCAGTCAGTTCGCCCAGGCGCAGGTCGGGCCAGAAGATGCGGGCCAGGGCGGCGTTGTTTTCGTAGGCCAGTTGCATCACCAGGTCGCCGGGCATGGCCTGCGGGTCTCGTTGTGCCAGTTTGTGCAGCAGGTAGGCGGCTTTCATCTCGGCGACCATGTTGTTCGAGAAGCCGTCGTTGCCCAGGCCGACGCGGACGCCCGCCGCGACCATTGCCTCTACCCGCGCCACGCCCACGGCGTTGTTCATGTTCGAGCGCGGCTGGTGGGTGACCCAAGTGCCCGTTTCGGCCAACGCGTCGATCTCCTCGTCGTCGACGTGGACGCAGTGGACGGCAATCGTCTGTGGCCCCAGTACCCCCGCGTCGCGCAGCCGGTGCACGACGCGCCGCCCGCTCTTGCGCAGGGCATCCTGCTGGTCGGCGGCGTCTTCGGCCACGTGAACGTGGAAGCCCAGCCCGCGTCCGGCAGCCGCAGCGACGCAGTCGGCCAACGTCTCGTCGCAGAGAGTCAGCGAGGCGTGCAGGCCGAACGAGGCGGCGAGCATGGGCGGTGCGACCTGGGCGAAGCGCACGTTCTCGGCGATGCCCGCCTGCGCGCGCGCCGGCCCGTCCCGGTCGGTGACCTCGTAGCACAGTGAGGCGCGCAGCCCGGCCTCCTGCACCGCCGTGGCGATGACGTCCAGGCTGCCATCGATGGCGTTGGGGCTGGCGTGGTGGTCGAACAGCGTCGTCGTGCCGTGGCGGATCGCATCGACCAGGCAGACCAGGGCCGACGCGCGCACGTCCTCGGGTGTGAGCACCTTGTCCAGCCGCCACCACAGGCGCTCCAGGATTTGGGGGAAATTCTGCGGCGCTGCGCCTGGGATGGCCATCCCGCGCGCGAATGCGCCGTAGAAGTGCGTGTGCGCGCAGATGCTGGCGGGCATGACCAGTTGACCGCCGGCGTCCCACCGCTCCACGTGGGGGTAGCGGGTCGCCAGCTCCGCCGTCGCGCCGACGGCGGCGATGGCGTCGCCCTCGATCAACACCGCGCCGTCTTCGATCAGACGGGGTTCAGCTCCCAACGTCGCTACCTTCGCGTGTGTTACCAGCATGCTTCACCTCCAGTAACTGCTCAGCTTACGCTTCGCAGTTGTCTTTCCCGCCGCGAAAAAGGGGGAGCGGGGGTTTTGCGGGCGGCGAAGCCGCCCGCAAAACCCCCATCTTTTCCCCTCGACGCGCCAGGCGGGTAACTGCCAGGCGCACAGCCTGAGCAGTTACCACCTCCCGCTCTTTGGGATTTCGTGTGGTGGGGCATTAGGAGTGGGGGTTTGGGCGGGCGTAGCCCGCCCAAACCCCCACATCTGCCCCCCTTCCACGCGAAATCCCAGAG
>JAFGOJ010000446.1 GCA_016926575.1 Anaerolineae bacterium
CGGGCGCAGGACCTCGACCATCCGCCAAGCCTGGCCCTTGCCCACCTATGTTCGGGACTGCTGCACCTGCTCCTGGGCCGCGACACAGCCACCGCCCGGAATCACGGCATAGCTATGGATGCCCTGACCGAGGTTCGCCGTTTCTACGACGGGTTCGTCGATCTGCTGATCGAGCAGGACCCCAGCGCGGCTCTGGCGTGGGCCGAAAAGTTGAAAACCGATTCTGCCTGGCTGACGGTTGGCTCCGGTGTGGGACAGGCCAGCTATATGCTGGTGCAGGCTCAGACGCTGGCTGGGGCCGGCCAGGCCGGGATGGGTTTGCAGGTCATAGATCGAGCCATGACCTGGATCGAGGAGACCGGAGTACGGACGCTGGAAGCAGCGGTGTGGCGCACGCGTGGCGAGTTGCTGCTGGCCCTCACCCCCAGCTCCTCCCCCAAGGGGGGAGGAGAGAACGAGGAGTCCGAGGCGTGCTTCCTCCACGCGCTGGAGGTGGCCCGCGACCAGGGAGCGCGCTGGCTGGAGCTGCGGGCGGCGGTGAGCCTGGCCCGGCTGTGGCAGGCGCAGGGCCGGCGCGATCAGGCGCGCGAATTGCTGGCCCCTATTTATAATTGGTTCACGGAGGGATTCGATGCCGTGGACCTGGTCGAAGCCAAGGCGTTGCTGGCCGAATTGGCGTGAACACTTCTCGTCTGTGGTCGCCTTCGAAAATAGTCGTTTAGTCGTTAGTCTTGTAGTCAAAGCGGCAATCGTCGCGCTATTTTCGTCCTCGTTATCGGCAAATTTCATACACAGCCGTGGGACGAAGACCTGGGTTACGAATATCATACGCACAGCGAGGCGCTGTACGCAACGCCCGCCCAGCGCCAGCGCGACGGCTTTGCCGGATGGATCGCCAGGGAACACCCGGAGTTTGATTACATTGAGGTGTTGATGGGCGAGCGCAGCTACATTGACACATGCCTGGGTCGCATCTATCAGTTCGACCAATCGCGCGGCGTCACCGGCTTCCCGGAGCGACCAGAAGATATTTTTAGATAGAATTTACAGGAGGAAAAATGTTAGCACAAACACCCCCAATGGGTTGGAACAGTTGGAACACGTTTGGCGGCAACATCCACGAGGATCTCATCCGGGAGACCGCCGACGCCTTCATCAGCGAGGGCGTGAAGGAAGCGGGCTACGAATACGTCGTCATCGATGACGTGTGGGAAGCCCGCGAGCGCGTGGACGGACGCTTGACCTGGGATGAAGCGAAGTTCCCAAACGGCATCCCCGCGTTGGCGGAATACGTCCACAGCAAGGGGTTGAAGTTCGGCATCTACTCGTGCGCGGGGAGCCACACCTGCGCCGGTATGCCCGCGAGCTACGGTTATGAAGAAGTGGACGCGCAGACCTTTGCCGCGTGGGGCGTGGACTTCCTCAAATACGACTTCTGCTTCGCGCCGGCCGGCGTGGACGGCCCCAAGCTCTACCAGCGCATGGGTCAGGCGTTGCGGGCGACGGGCCGCGAGATCCTCTTCAGCCTGTGCGAGTGGGGGATGCACAAGCCGTGGGAATGGGGCGCGAAGGCCGGCGGGCACATGTGGCGCACCACCGGGGACATCAATGACTCGTGGGCATCCATTGTGGACATCGGCTTCAACCGGCAGGCCGGGCTGGAAGCCTACGCCGGGCCGGGCCACTGGAACGATCCCGACATGTTGGTGGTGGGGATGTACGGCAAGGGCAACGTGGCGGAAGGCGGCTGCACCGACGCAGAATACCGCAGTCACTTCAGCCTGTGGTGCCTGCTCGCGTCGCCGCTGATGCTCGGCTGCGATGCGCGCGCGATGAACCAGGCCACCCGCGACATCGTGCTCAACCGCGCGGTCATCGCCGTGAACCAAGACCCACTTGGGCGGCAAGGCTATCGCGTGGGCGGCACCGGCTGGGCCGGCGAAACCGTCGAGGCTTGGGCCAAACCGCTGCACGACGGGAGCATCGCCGTGGGGCTGTTCAACCTGGGGATGCGTAATCAGCGTCGCGCCACGGTGGCGTGGGAAGCCGTGGGCCTGCACGACCGCCGTCCGTGCAAAGTGCGCGATCTGTGGAAGGGCATGGACCTGGGCGTCTTCACCGGCGACTTCTCCACGCTGATCGACAGCCACGACGCCGCGTTGGTAAAGCTGACACCCATACACTGAATACGCTCGGCGCCATATGCTCAATATACTTGCGCTATATGCTCAACACGCTTGCGCGGGGTCACAATCCCGCGCTGATGTATCAACGGCGGATTGTGATCCGCCGGAAGCGCACAAGAGAACCATACCACGATAGAAAGTGAGCCAGAAAACATAGAATGAACAAGAGAATTGTTCTATCCGACAAAAAGATTCTGCGCGTGATCGGCATCATCGTGAGCGTGCCGGTGGTGCTCGTGTTGGTGTTCGCTCTCACGTACACCTTGATGGACAAGACCAACGGCGAGATTACGTCCTCCGGCGTGCTGCGCGAGTATCTGCTGTACGTGCCGCCGAGTTACGATCCCGCCACACCGACGCCGCTCGTGATCACCCTCCACGGGTTCGCGCAATGGCCCGCCAACCAGCGCGACGTCAGCCGGTGGAATCCTCTGGCGGACGAATACGGCTTCATCGTCGTCTACCCTTCCGGCACCGGCTTCCCCAAACGTTGGGGGGCCCATGGAACCACCGACTCGCTGAACCCGCAAATGGAAGATGTCACATTTATCTCCGACCTTATCGGCAAGCTGGAAAGCGAATACAACATCGACCCCACCCGCATCTACGCCAACGGGCTGTCGAACGGCGGCGGGATGTCGTATCTGCTGGCGTGCAAACTCTCCGAG
>JAFGOJ010000447.1 GCA_016926575.1 Anaerolineae bacterium
CGCTGGCCTGGGGCGTCAGCCCCACCACTCGGCCAGCTCAGCCCCAGGGGGTAAAAGGATTATTCCGCCAGCGGGAGCGACGGGCGTCATGCACCCCTCGTGGTAAACCCGCTACGACACCGTAATCGTCGCTAGACACCCCCGCGTTTTAGCAGGTATATTCTAGCACAAAAATCTGCCGCTGCAAGTTTCGAGGCCCGACGAAGTTTTTTCGCCGGGCATTCCTGACTTGCACACTGACTTTCGACCCGACGAAACTATTCGTCGGGTTTTTTGTTTGCATAGCGCCTGCCTCCAAACCCAGGGCGACAGAACACGTCGCGGGCAGGCCCAAGCAGTCAGAGTAGAACAGGGAAACCATGTCCAAAAGCGAGCCGGGAAAATCCACTACCATGCCGAGGAGCCTGCAATTCTTCACGATTGCGGAAACGGCGGCTATCCTCAACGTCAGCCGCAAGCTGGTCTCGAATTGGATCCACGAGGGAGTCCTGCCGGCCATTCGTCTTGGCCCCGGCCAGCGCCTGCTTCGTATTCGCCAGGAAGACCTGGTAACCTTCATCGATCAAGGCCGGATTAATTCAGGGCATTGCACGACAGACGAGGAGTTGAATGATACCACGCAAGATTAGGAAGCCCGCTTTGAGCTTGGGCCATATCCTGTCCTTGCTGGCCATAGGGCTGCTCGTCGTGGCGGTCTGGACTGCCGCTCTGCCCATCTGGATACGTGGCGGGTTAGGGCTACTGATCGCCTCGGCGGGGCTTTTCGTCACGTTTGGCAGGTGGGTCGGCCGGCCAGCTTCCAAGATGCTCTCCGTCGCGATACGCTATCTGCTGCGCCCGCGCCGCTGGGCGTGGGCGCGAGCGCAGCGCTCCTCACTGATGGGGACGGTGCGCCGGCCGCCGACGTGGTGGTGGCGGCTGGTTGGAAGAATAATGGCGTTTCCCCTGCCTTCGCACCAGGTGATCGTGGCCATCGTCGTGACCAGCATCGTCACGATGCTGATCGGGAGCGTGGTGGGGGTGAATATGTGGGCCAGGGCCAATGCGGAGAGCGTGCCCACTGCTCTGCCCGTGGCATTGGCCAACCCTACGCCTCATACGCCCCCCGTCGTCCCTACGACTACCCCGACCGCCGCGCCTGCGCCCACCCCCGTCCCGCCGACGCCGACGGTTGTCCCCACCAGTGCCCCTGTGCTGATTCACAGCGCCCCAGTGTGGCAGGGGGGAGCGCTGCCCGGCCACCTGCGCCTGTCGCCGTCGGCCGGCCCGGTTACCATCACGTTGGTCTTCGTGGGGACGGACGTGCACACGCACACCCTCTGGCTGGCGCAGGACACGATCGTGCCGCTGGTACCCGCGTTCCACCCTACGGCAGCCGGGGCGCAGGTTTGGAGCGCTGCGCCTGTTCAGGTGGAGCAGGGACTCTATGCTCCACGTCAATGTCCGACTGCCGGCGCCTGGTGGGTCTGGATGGACGCCGGCTTCAACCCGCCGCGCCTGGTCCTGTACCCGCGCGGCAGCAGAGGCGCGATCGTGCGGCTTCCCGACGGTGAGACTGCCGCCCTGGCGGCGCGACGGAATGCCTTCTCGTACCGCGAGGGGCTTTACGAGATCGCCGCCTCGCAGCCGTTCTGCCTGGAGGTGTGGTTTGAGAACTAGGCGGCTGCGGAGAGGACGTACCGCGAGCGAGATAATGATCTGGTGAGGAGGGCATCATGCAGCGATTGGCCTTGCTGATCGACGGCACGAACGTGAGCAAAACGGCGAGCCGGTACGGGATGGAGCTGGATTACGCCCTCCTGTTGCAGTTCGTCGAGGGGGGCAGGGGCAGGCACAATGGCGGTTCTCACCGGGACATCGTCGTCGCCCGGGTGTACGTAGGGCCGCCGGCCAATCCGACCAGGGGGAGACAAGCCTTCCTCGACTACGTCGGCAGCCTGGGATACCAGGTGTGCGTCTGCCGGGAGGAGGGCTGCGGTACCCTGAAGTCTGCCGTGGACTATGACATCCTGCACGACATCCTGGTGCTCACCCTGACGGGCAGGGTGGACGTCATCACCCTGGTCTCCGGCGACGGCGGCTTCCTCAACGGGATTCGCACGGCCCAGGCTCACGGAGTCCAGGTGGAGGTATTGGCGTTTGCCGACCACGCCACCGAGAGGCTGAAGAGTACGGCGCGGTTTCAGGACCTGGCAGACACGGTGGTCCTGCGCGCCAACGGCAGGGAGAAGAATGGGTAAAGACGTCGCCGACCTCAGCATGGCCGAGGTATGGGCGTATGCCCGCTGCCCGTACGAGCACTTCTGGCGTTACGCGGCCGGGATCGCGCCGCCCCCGACGGCCCGGGGACTCGTCGAGCAAGTGGTGTGCCAGGCCCTGCGGTCATACTACGGTGGCGGCGGCTCGACTGAGCGGCTCGACCGAGCTCGCCGAGGTCTCGCCGAAGTCGGCGGCAACGTGGTTCAGTGCGTGGGACAGGCGTGGCGCGAGACGTTGGGGCGGTGGGGATACACGAATGACACCTGGGACGTGCTGGTCAAGTTCGCGGCGGCGCGGGCGCGCGTGATGGAGCCCTTCTTGAGCGGGCGCGCGGTGAAGCGGGACGGGAGCCGCTACAAGGTCCCTGAAATGAGCAACGAATACAAGCGCCGGGCGATGGATGCCGGTCTCCCGCACCTGGCCGCCCGCCTGAACGAGCGGCTGGCCGGGGCGCCCGTGAGCGTCGCCGAGGAATACGGGATCCCCGAGGCCTTTTCCGACAGCGTGGAGATCGCCGGCCGCAACACCTGGCCCGGCGTAGACGCCGTGGCAGGCGTGGGCGTGCCCTTCGCCGTTCATCTGACCGATGGGCTGACCCTGGGCGGCGCGGCCGACCTGGTCACGCTTTCAGGCCGGCAGGCCGGCGTCGAGGTGCACGACTGGGGCGCGGTCTGCCCGCCCACGGCGATCGTGCGCCGGGATTTGCGGGTGGTTGCGGCCCTGCACGCCGCGGCGGAGGGCTGGGACGAGGTCGAGCGCGTCGTTTTCCGCCACATGCGGACGGGCGCGACGGTGTCGGTCCAACGCCTGCCGGGCACGGGCCGGCTGCTGGCGGCGGCGGTGGCCGCAGCGGCGGGGATCCGCTGCCGGGTCTACGTTCCCCGCCTGGCGGCGCAGTCGCGCGATTGCTTGGTTTGTGAGTTTTACGGGCTGTGCACCGACGGCCAGGACGTGCTGGACACCCTGGACCCGACGTTGCTGGCAGAGATTGGCGGGAGGGCCGAGAAGGAGTGAACGAGCACGAGGTTATGACTGCCGCGGAGGTCGCCGCCTACCTGCGCCTGAACCAGGCGACGGTGTACCGCCTGGCCAACGCGGGTGAGATCCCGGCCCAGCGCTTCGGGCGGGTTTGGCGCTTCCATCGCGCCGCGCTGCAGGAGTGGCTGGAGGCGCAGATGCAGGCAAACCTGGAGCGAGGAGTGGTCAATGACCGAAACGCAGTTTAGGGTAAAGAGACCGGGTGTTTTCGCCCTGGTGGGCCTGCTGCTGGTCCTGGCAGCCTGTTCCGCAATTCGCGGCGACGGCGGCCAGAAAGGAGAGAGCGACTGGCTAGATCCCATCGCTACGTCGACGCTGTCGCTATCCAAGCAGGATGTTGGCGCAACTCTGATCCCTGCTTCTGTTGGGGGAGAGACTTTGTCGGCAACGGATGTCGCAAAAGCGACGCTCCTGCCGTCGCTGCCGGCGGCAACGGCCACGCCGACGCCGGCAGACGCCTCGCTGGGCTACGGGATGCAGATCCACGGGTGCGGCTACCCGGTGGAGCCGGCGCTCGACCTGCTGGCGGCGGCCGGCTTCGATTGGGTCAAGCAGCAGGTGCGCTGGGAGGAGATCGAGCCGGAGTACGGCCTGCCCCAGTGGGACTGCATCGACCAAGTCGTGGATGGAGCGGAGGCGCGCGGGCTGCACGTCTTGCTCAGCGTCACCACGTCGCCGGCGTGGTCGCGCCCGTGGCAGGAGCGGGGGAGACCGGAGGTGCTGGCGCTGCTGGGTGAGTTCTGCCTGAGAATGGTCGAGCGTTATCGGGGGCGTGTCGACGCCGTCGAGGTGTTCAACGAGCCTAACCTGGACCGGGAGTGGGGCGGGCGGCTGGACCCCCTGGCGTATGCGGGCCTCCTGGAGTGGACGTACTACGCGATCAGGCAGGCAGACCCGGACGTGATAGTGATCAGCGCCGGGCTGGCTCCCACGCAGTGGAACGACTGGGCAACGGCCGTGGACGACCGGGAGTATCTGCGCCAGATGGCGGATGCCGGGGCGGGGCGATTCGCCGATTGCATCGGGGTTCACTTCAACCACGGCACGTCCAGCCCGCTGGAGCCGGGCGGCGAGTTCGAGCGGCAGATGCTGGATTACTATACTGCCTTCGACCGGCAGCTGCCCCTGTGCCTCACCGAGTTCGGCTTCGCCACCCCTGACAGGACCGGCGGGCGCCTGCCGCCTGGCTTCGAGTGGGCGGCGACGACGTCGGCGGAGGAGCAGGCGCAGTGGCTGGTGGACGGGTTCGAGTGGGCCGGGGATCACCCGGAGGTCATCCGGTTGGTCGTCGTCTGGAACCTGAACTATCACGCCGACGATGCCGACGACCCAAACGTACCGTATGCGCTGTGGTCTCCGAAGGGGTTGATGCCGGCGTACTCCGCCCTGCGGGACATGGACAAGCCGGCTGCGAAGGATGGAGGCGATGGTACAGACTGACCGCTTCGACTTCTCGCCGGTCGTGACGGACGCGATCTTCCGGGACTCGATACCGGGGCAGGTTTCTGTGAACGTGCCGTTGGTGTTGGTGCGGCACGTCGCGGAATTGCCGTCCGTCGCTGCGGCGGTGGAGATGGCCGCGGGTCTGCGCCAGCGCGTCGAGGCCCTGCGGCGGGAGCGGCGCGCCTCGTTTGCCTGGGCGCCGGCGGTGCACTCCGGATCGAGTTTCACTTGCCCGGGGACCGTGGAGCTGTTCTTCCGCGAGGAGACGATGCAGGTGTGGGCCAAGGCGGCTTTGGACACGAAGGCGCCGCTGGCGCGCGCGTTGATCCTGGATCCGAACGGCGCGCTGCTCCTGCAGGGCACGCTCAACCTGTTCGTCGCCTGCCTGAATCCCCTGGCTGATTCCGCCGGCGGTCAGGTTGGCGCTTTGAGGTTGAACCGCGACATGGGCGACATCGTGGAGTGGGCGCAGGAGGGATTGGCCGGGGGCGCGACGCATCTCGATCTGTTCGGCGTGCCGCTGTCCGACCGGTATGGGCGAGAGACGGTCTTGCGGGCGGCCTGGGACGTAGGGCCAGCGCACGCCTCCTGGCAGTGGGAATTCGACGGGCGGCCACAGGCCGCATACTTCACGCCGGAGCAGGCCGCTTGGGTCAGCGGCTTCATCACCCTGGTGCGCCTGGCCTACCCGGACGAGTGGGTGTGGCAGCCTCTCGGCGATTCGCCAGGCAAGAGCAGGGGTGGGACGAAGGGCGGGTGAAGGGGAGAAAGGGAGACAGGGAGATGCCTGGAAAGGTCGTTTTGCCGGTCGGCGTGGCAACGCCGCAGACGCTGGGCGAGGTGGTCAATGACCTGGACCGCCGGCTCAGAGAAGGCCGGATCGAGGACTATCTGCCGATCTCGACCGGGTTTGCGCCCCTGGACAGCTACCTGGGGGGTGGACTGCACACGGAGGATCTGATCCTGGTGGGCGGCATCCAGAACGTGGGCAAGACGGTTTCAGTGCTGCAGATGGCGCGCAACATTGCCTGCGGCGGGCGGGCGTTGGCGATCGTCGTCTGCTACGAGCACTCTCCGCTGTATCTGCTGCACCGTCTGTTGTGCCTGGAGTCCATCGACCCCGCGTCTGAATCGCCCAGCGGCGGGGTCACGCGGGACGCCATCAGCGCAGTGGTGGTGGAGGCGCTGCGGCGCGGCGAGCAGGTGGCCTTCGACTGGCTGCTGGGGCGCGTGCCGGGGGCGGCGACGGCCTGGGAAAAGATGGCCGACTACCTGGAAGGCATGTGGTTGGTGCTGGGCGACGGCGTGGGGACGCGCGTGGACGTGTTGGGGCAGTACGTGGAACTGGCGCTGGAGCGGGGGTACCGCGACGTGGTACTGTTCGTGGATTACCTGCAGATCGTCCCGGTGCGCCCCTCGCTGACGGGTGAGCAGCACGGCGACGTTCAGCGGATCGGCATGGTCATCAAGGCGTTGAAGACCATTGCGCTCCAGCATCACATCCCGGTAGTGGCGGTGGCGGCGGCCGACGAGGAGGCGTTGCGGCAGCAGCGGGTGCATCTGGAGAATCTGTTCGGTCCGGCGCTGATGCAGTACGAGCCGGACGTCGCGGTGATCCTGAACCGGGGCGGAATGCTGGAAGGAGGGCGCAGTCGGCCGGTGCGTTGGGCGATCGAGAAGAATCGGGGTGGCCCCAGCGAGGTAGAGATGGAGATGATCCTGCACGGGCCGTATTACGCTTTCAATCCCGTGGGGCGCGAAGTGGGCGCCGGGGAGAGCTACCAGGGAGAGCGAGTAGCGCTGCGCGAGCGGAAGGCTGCTGCGCCGGACAGCGGGCCGGCTCTCGACGCAGTTGGGGAACGGCTGACAGCGGGTCGCGACCGGGTCGTGGAACCCGTCGCCGGCTGAGGCGGTCCCGCGCCCGTGGGACGGGGGGCGTTTTTTTGTCGCCCGGCGCGGCGGGATGTTTCGCACAGACCACAAGGCTACCCCGCCCCCTCCCGTCCGCGCCGCCAGTTGCTCAGCGGCCCGGTTGCCGGCGACCGGCAGCCGGCAGCCGGGCGCGAACAGGCCGGGAAGGCCAGGCGGAGCGGGCGGGGGCAGACTATAGGTCTGTGCGAAGATGGGATAAGTAGCAAACGGTGAGGAGGTGCACGATGAGCAATGCCGACACGACTTCCGTTCTGCCGGACGGCACGCAGGCCCGGCAGCTGCCGCTGTTCGTCCAGGCCGCTCCAGGCCGCGGACGGCGTGGTTCGCTGTCGCCTCCGCCGCTGACGCCCTACCCGGGCCAGGTCACGGCCGACAGCTCTCTTGATCTGGCTATCGTCTGGTTCGGTGACGAGCTGGCCCGCAGCAGGTACGCCGAGCACACGCGCGCCAATTACCTCAAGGGCGCGGTCTACCTGGTGCGCTACTTTGGCCACGGCTGCCGCCTGCGCGACATCTCGCCCGGCGACCTGCGACAGTTCCACGCCTGGGTGCAGGCGCAGCCGCGCTCGCCGAAGACCAAGGAGCTCACGATGAGCGCCGTGCGCGCCTTCTTCAAGGCCCTGGCATCCGCTCGCGTGCTGCCCGGCAATCCCGCCGAGAACGTGTATCCCACCAAGGCGCACTCGCCGTTGTCGGCGGTGCTCTACGACGCCGACGTCGTGGCGCTGCGGCGAGCCGCGTCCGAGATCGCGCAGCAGGACGAGGACCCCGACCCGCTCCCGGCCTTGCTGCTGGCGCTCTTTCTCGACCTGGGACTGCGGCTGGGAGAGGCGGTGGGTCTGGCGATCACGGACGTCGACCTGTCCGACCCTGGGCACCCGGTCGTGCACGTGCGCTACGAGGAGCGCCGGCATCGCAACAAGCAGCGCAGCCTGGCAGGGAGCGCGGCGCTGGCCGGGCTGCTGAGGAACTACCAGGAGCGTTATGCGCCGGAGGGGCCACAGCTCTTCCCGTGGACCGGGCGGCAGATCCAGAACGTCATCGGCGCCCTGGGCAAGCGCGCTGGCCTGCCTGCCTTGCCGACAGGCAGGCGCCAGCCGGTGAACCCCAACGTGCTGCGCTGGACGTTCGCCTTCAGGCAGTGGCAGGCGAGGGTGCCTGAAGAGACGCAGCGGCTGCGGCTGGGGCTTTCGCGCATGGGCTGGGAGGACGTCAAGAGGAAACTCCAGGCGCTGGCCAGGGAGCTCGAGCCGGTGTAATCGGCGATGGGCTACGAGCAGTGTTGCAGAATCGCCGAACGACGTCGCCGTGGCGCCTGCCCGGCAGGCGGCCCGGTGTCGCAGGTGAGCGCCGGCCTGAAGACAGCGACGAGGGACGCGGTATGAAAACTGGGCTTTTGTGGTTCGACGACTCGGAAAGGCAGTTGGAGGAAAAAGTCCTGCGAGCTGCGCAGCGCTACGAGCGCAAGTTCGGGCGTTCCCCGACCTTGTGCTTTACCCACCGCAGCGCCTTCGAAGGCAACGAGAAACGCCCCGTCAAGCGGGCGGGAACGGTGGAGGTCCGCCCCGGCCGGTCCGTTCTACGATACCACTTCTGGTTGGGCGTGGGAGACGAGACTGATCGTTCCAGGTACTGCAGGCGGGAGGCGGACACGTCAGAGCCTCGCGAGTAGACGGTTGTGAGGACGCAAGCGGAAACCCCGCAGAGTGGCGGAGGTTGGAAGTCACAGCACAAGGACAGGAGGAACATGCTATGAAACCCGAACTCGTTTGGCCGGCTACACTCGGCGAGTTGCAACTCCAGATGACGCAGGCCACCTTCGATACCTGGCTGCGTGACTCCACGCTGCTGGAATACAGGGACGGGGTTTTCGTCGTCGGCGTCAAGAGCGGCTACGCCAAGGATTGGCTGGAGAACCGGCTGCTCGCTACTATCAAGCGCACCCTGGCCCGGCTGACCGGCCAACCCGTCGAGATCCAATTCACCGTCTTTGCCGGCGAGCAACTGGAAAGGCGTAAAGAACCTGCCGCCCCAGGCGGAGCCTCGGAGTTCGTTCCGGTGCCGGAACCCCAACCCGGCGAAATCGCAGTCGAGTTGGTAGAGTTTGACCCTACCCGCAAGGGTTACGTGCAGACGCCGAACTACGCCGTTCAGTTCTGGCAGCCTTACCTGGCGGCAGTGGCCACGAAGATGGGGGCGCCACGAATGGGAGGCCTTCCGTTCAGCCTGTGGCTCACGCTGCGCTCGTATGCGTGGGGAGCAAATCGGGAGAGCTGGCCAAGCATCGAGAGACTTGCCGACATCTGCGCCGGCGGGAACCGCCACAGTATCACAGGCCGAAACGCTTGCAGGGGCCGTGGCGCTCAGATAGGGGCGCTGGACGTTCTGGAGGCTGAACGCCTGGTGTGGGCCAGGTCGTCTGGAGAAGGCCCAACGACGAGGTATTGGTTCCGCGTTCTGGACAGCCTGCCACTCCTGACGCCCATGCAGATCGTCCTGCTTTCCCCTCACCCGCAACGAGCCCACGCGCAATTTGTCAAAAGATGCGGGCTGGATTACGAGGAGTGGCAGCAGCTCACGGCGGCAACCCTGGCCAGTATCGCCGAGGAGAGCTAGGGTTGGGTTATGTCCTGGGACATAGTGTCGCGGGACAGAGTGTCCCTGGACATAGGCAGGGTTGTGTCGCCGGACATAACGCGGTTATGTCCCAGGACCCAGCAAGGTTATGCCCTGGGACAGAGCGAAGTATATTGAATATCAAACAAGAACAAGATGATAGCTACGTCAGGATCAGAAAGAATTCAACTTCGTTGCACTCTACCGTCGAGGTCGTCGGGGAGGAAGAGGCGGCAGGTGATCGAGCAAGTTGGAGGGGGAGCGATAGAACGCCCTATCCTGGTGCGCGACTATCGACCGCCGATGGGCGAGGAGTTGCGGCTTCTCTTTCCACGCGGCACGAAGCCTGACAAGGGGCGCTCTTACTTTCGCCGCGAGTACGGCTACGAAGCCCTGGCAGTGCGCTTCCTGGGCGGCGGGCGGTTGGCAGTGGGGCGCCTATAGCGACCAAGAGAGATTGACAACGAAGCGGTCTCATTCCATCTGGATAGTCAGATGGAATGAGGGAAAAACGAGGGAGAGAGGAGACGAATATGGCGAACACGCTGGCTCAACATCTGGGATTCGCCGACCCTGACCTGGGATCGCCGGAGCACGACCGCCTGGTCACGTGGCTGACAGAGCCGGAAACCCTGCTCGTGATCCTGCGGCGCGCGTGGCCGCAGGTGTTGGACGAGAAGCACGCCGGGGCGCAGGTGATCGTGGGAGTGGCGCGGCAGGACGGCTCGTGCGGCACAGATCAGGATGGCGTGGTGTGGGAGCGGGTGACGCACGTCGCCCTGGAGAAGCCCATCCTGCGCGACGGCAGCTACGTCGTCGGCTTCGTCGACGCGGTGGCCACGGTGGGGTGGGGACTCGACGGGCGCGCCCTGGTCCAGGCCACGTTCTACGTGGAGGCCAAGCCGCGCATCCAATCGGTCGGCGCGCTGCTGCGGCAGGTCAACCTGTACCGGCTCTACGCGCCCGGCAGCCACTGGGTCGTCGTGTGCAACGACAGCCAGCACCGGCCTTTGCTCTACGACCAGGGGATCGCGCTCGTGACGCCGGCGGACATCGTTTCCGATCCCCCCGAGTGCAGGCAGGCAGCCGTGCCAAGTTCGCTCACGGCGGAGACGTCGCCGCCGGATGGGGTGTAACGGCGACCGCCGGGGCGCAACGTGGGACGCAGAACGAGGGACAAATGATCGACTATCTCCGCCAGATGCCGCTCTTGCTGCAGGTCGCGCTGTTGACGGCGGCGCTGCTGGCTGTCCTGAGCCTCGCCGTGGTGACGCGCCGGGCCAGGAGGCAGGTGCAGCGGCTGCGGCAGCGGCAGCTGGCCGACGCCATCGCCGCGGCCAGCCGGTCGAGCCACACGGCGCGGGCGCTGGAGGCCGTCCTGGAGACCGTGGCACGGGCCGCCGGCGCGCGAGCCGGGCTGGTCTACCTCCTGGATCGCCCCGAGGGAACGTTCACGCTGAAAGGAACGTATGGGCCGAAAGACGGCATCAGGCAGCAGGCGCAGTGGGCCGAGGAAGGCTGGCCGGTCCTGGCGCTCGGAGAGACCGCGTGCTGCGAGGGCTGGCCCGCCGGGCCGCTGGGTCTGGCCGGGATCGCCGGACGGCGTGGAGACGTGACGGCGGCGTTCGCCCCGCTGTCGTCCGGCGACCAGCTGCTCGGCGCGCTGGTGATCGCCTGGCCGGGCTGGCGAGTGGTCGGCGACGACGTCGCCGCGCTGATCGCCGGCGTCGGGGAGCACCTGGGCGCCGTCGTGGAGAACCTGGAGATGCAGGACGCCCTGCGCGCCCAGGCGGTCGCGCTGGACGAGATGGTCGAGGAGCTGCGCGGGCGCGACGAGGCGCGGCGACGCTTGATCGAGGAGATCGCGCACGACATCCGCAGCCCGCTGAGCGCAGGCCGAGCTGCGGCGGCTGCGCTCTCTGCTGATCCGGGACATTCGAGAAGAGATGATCCGCCTGCTGCTTCCGGGATGCACGGAGAACGACGTGCAGCGTTTGCTCGCGGCCTTCGATTCGGCGCCCACGGCGGGCGGCCTGTCGGTGGAGCTCTACGAGGCGCAGCGATCTCGCCCGGAACTGGGGGGACGGGTCGATTTCCTGAAGATGCAGCTGCGCCAGGCGGAAACCGTGCGCCGTAATCTTTTCCGCCTGGTTAGCCAGGCGAAATGCAATCCACTCCTCTGGTACCGGCAGGGTTGGTGTAGGCAGGGCGGCACTCCTACCGGGGATGTACTGTATCCACTCCAGCGCC
>JAFGOJ010000448.1 GCA_016926575.1 Anaerolineae bacterium
AAAGGGGGAGTGGGGGTTTTGCGGGCGGCGAAGCCGCCCGCAAAACCCCCACCTTCTCCCTTCGACGCGCCAAGCGGGTAACTGCCAAGCGCACAGCCTGAGCAGTTACCCGCCCACATTATATCCAACTCGCCGAAAATAGCGAACCGCCGTGAATCGGTTGACCTGACACCGCTTCGTGCTATACTGACCCGCAAGTGCATTCCCCACCCATCAAGAAGGAGGTTATCATGTCGATCAAGGTTACGTGGTACGGTCACGCGTGTATCGGACTGGAGGTCGGCAAGTACCGGCTGCTGGTCGATCCCTACCTCAGCAACAACCCTCTCGCCGCCGCCACCCCTGACCAGCTTTCGCCCGACACCATCCTGATCTCCCACGGTCACGGCGATCACGTGGGAGACGCCCTGACGATTGCCCGGCGCACCGGCGCGCAGATCATCAGCGTCTTCGAGATCTGCAGTTGGATTCAAGCTCAGGGATACGCCAACGTCCATCCCCAACACATCGGCGGCGGGTTCCACTATCCCTTCGGCTACTTGAAGCTGACCCTGGCCCTGCACGGGTCGGCCATGCCCGACGGTTCCTACGGCGGCAACCCCTGCGGCTTCCTGCTCACCTCGGAGGGGAAGAAGATCTACCTGGCCGCCGATACCGGCCTCTTCTACGACATGAAGCTAATCGGCGAAGAGGGCATCGACCTGGCTATGCTGCCCATCGGCGACAACTTCACTATGGGGCCTGACGACGCCCTGCGCGCCGTCAAACTGATCCAGCCGGCCCGCGTCGTGCCCATCCACTACGACACCTTTGACTTGATCCGGCAGGACCCGCACGCCTGGGCGGCGCGCGTGGCCGCGGAAACTCAAACCACGCCGGTTGTGCTGGCCCCCGGCGATAGTCTGAGCGTGTAACCCATCAGTCCAGAGAGGTACGCGATGAAAAGAGACATTCGCTGGTACGACTACATCACGACGAACATTTATTGGCTGTCGCTGACGACGATCTCACAGACCAACGGATTGGTCTTTCCCTTGCTGGTCCAGCAATTCGTGGGCGAAGAGACAAAAGGCACTTTTTTCGGCACGTTGCGCCTGTGGACGCTGATGGTGGCGCTGCTGGCCCAGGCGTTCATGGGCATGCTCTCTGACCGGAGCACCCTACGTTGGGGTCGACGTCGGCCGTTCATCTTCGCCGGCACCCTGGTCAACCTGATCTTCATCGTCCTGATCGGCTTCACCGCCGATATGGAGCACATGACCGGCTACTGGGCGCTCTTCATCATCGCCATTTTGATGCAGGTCTCGTCCAATGCCGCCCACGGGGCCCTGCAGGGCCTCATCCCCGACCTGGTGCCCGAGGAGCGGCGCGGGGCCTTCTCGGGCGTCAAGGCGGTGCTGGAAGTGCCCCTGCCGATCATCCTGGTGGCGCTGTTCGTCGGGCCAATCATCGCCCGCGGCAACATCTGGGGCGGCCTGATCATCGCGATGGGCGTGATGCTCGTCTCGATGCTGCTGACGATGCTGGTGCCGGAGCAGCCATTGGAGACCACGCCCAAGAAGCTGGATTGGGAGCCGCTGGTACGCCTGGGCTTGATGACGGCACTTTTCACCGCCGTCATTCTAGGCGTAGGGGAGGTCGTCAAGCTCGCCGGGCGCTGGCTGGAGGGACTGGACGCCCTGGGGTTGCAGATTGCCGTCGTCGGCGGAGCCGGTGTAGGGGCGATGGTCGTGGCTGTGGCGCTAGGGGTGTGGGCCAGCGTGCGCGTCTGTGTAGGGACGCAGGCCTGCGAACGGAACCCTTCGTTCACCTGGTGGGTCGTCAACCGGCTGGCCTTCTTCGTCGGGACCACCAACCTCTCCACCTTCGCCGTCTACTTCCTTCAGGGGCGGATGGGGTACGCCGAAGAACAAGCCGCCGGCCCGGCCAGCCAGATGATGATGATCGTGGGCATCTTCATCCTCCTATCGGCGCTGCCCAGCGGGTGGCTCTCCGACCGGGTCGGGCACAAGCGGCTGGCCATGGTCAGCGGCGTCATCGCCACCCTGGGCACCATCGTGCTCCTGATAGTACCCAATTTGACCATCATCTACATTGGCGGGTGCCTGATCGGCATCGCCACGGGGTTCTTCTTCACCTCCAACTGGGCGCTGGGCACCAGCCTGGTGCCCAAAGAGGAGGCGGGGCGCTACCTGGGTATCTCCAACCTGGCCGGGGCCGGGGCAGGCGCGGTCGGCGCATACATCGGCGGCCCCATCGCCGACTACTTCACCGTCAATGCCCCCTCCCACGCCGGGTTAGGATACGTGATTCTTTTCGCCATTTACGCCGTCATGTTCTTCTTCTCGATTCTGGCCCTCACCCGCGTGCATACCACCGAGAAATAGCGCATCTCCGACGATGTTCAGAGTACCTTCCCGGAAGCTGCAAGAGTTTCCGGGAAGGTAACTGACTCCAACGAAGACTCTACCCCTTTCGGCCCAAAAAGAGGTCTCCCCGATTCTTCACATATCTTTTCAGACAACCATATATATTATTTATGTAGAAGTAGTAGGGCCTGTGGATAAGGGGATAACCTCCACGGGCCGCTGTGCTCTCCCCTAGATGTAGGGGGCGGCCCGGTGCGGGTGCCTGCAAGCGCTGGTTTCGCGGCCTGAGCGCGTCCACACGGCGTGTGGATTGTCTGGGAAATCGGGATGTCGGCGCAGCGCGTTTTGGCGCGCGCGAGGGTGAAACGAAGGCGCGAATAGCACATTTGTCCACAAACAGGGATGGTTATCCACAGAAAACGGCGAGTTATCCACAAAGCGCGTGTCGCGCGTGGTTTGGGCGGTGCTATATCTGCGATTGTGAGGGCGTCCAGGCCTAGAACTAGGGGGTGGGTGAATCGCGAAAAATGGCTGTGGAAAAGTAACTGCTCAGGCTGCGCGCCTGGCAGTTACCCGTTTGGCGCGTCGAAGGGAGAAGGTGGGGGTTTTGCGGGCGGCTTCGCCGCCCGCAAAACCCCCACCCCCCTTTTCGCGGCGGAAAAGGCAACTGCGAAGCGTAAGCTGAGCAGTTACGTGGAAAATATCACGTGGAGGTTTTGACGGCGGGTTGCTTGTACAGCGTTTCTCGGATGGCGTTCAACTGCCGGCGCACGTCGTCGTTCTCTTCGGAGAGGTCGGCGACTCGGTCGCACGCGTAGAGGACAGTGGTATGGTCGCGCCCGCCGAAGACATCGCCGATTTGTGAGAGGGAGAGGTCGGATTCCTGGCGCATCAGGAACATGGCGATCTGGCGCGGGCGGGCGATGCGGCGGCTGCGGCTCACGCTTTGCATCTCGTCGACATTTAACTGGTAGTATCGGGCGACGACGTCCAGGATGCGGTCGCCGGTGATTTCCGGGCGCGCGGCCGCCATGCCCTTGAGCGCAGCTTCGGCCAGCCGGGGTGTGAGGGTGCGATTCTCCAGGCTGGCGAGCATCAGGGCTTTGTTCAGCACCCCTTCCAGCTCGCGGATGTTCGTCTGCACCTGTTGGGCAATCAGATACAGCGCGTCGGTGTCGACGGAGACATCCTTGGTATTGGCCTTCTGTTGCAGGATAGCCACGCGCGTCTCCAGGTCCGGCGGGTGGATGTCGACCGTCAGGCCCCATTCGAAACGGGACTGGAGGCGCTTTTCCAGCGTCGCCATCGCGCGTGGAGGGCGGTCAGACGAGAGGACAATCTGCGCTCCACTGCTGTGCAGGGCGTCGAACGTGTGGAAGAACTCCTCCTGAGTGGCTTCTTTCCCGGCGATGAATTGCGTATCGTCGACCAGGAGAACGTCGGCGGTGCGGTACGTCTCGCGGAAGGATTCGGTGGTATACGTGCGGATCGCTTCGACCAGGTCGTTGGTGAAGGTTTCCGCCGGCACGTAGAGGACGCGCAGGTTGCGCGCCAGGCAGGCATGCCCGATGGCCTGCAGGAGGTGCGTCTTTCCCAGCCCCGTGCCGCCGTAGACGAAGAAGGGATTGTAGCTGTCGGCGGGGTGCTCGATGACGGCCATCGCCGCGGCGTGCGCCAGCCGGTTGTTCGTGCCGACGATGAAGGAGTCCAACGTATAGCGCGGATTGAGCGGCGTGGACGTCAGCTTGTTGGGCTGCGGTGCCGGTTCGGCGGCCACGAGCAGCGGCGTGGGCATCGATTCTTGCGCCGGCTCGTCCCAGATGACGAAGCGCATCTGGACGGAGCGGTCGACCATGCGCGTCAGCACGCGCCGGATCGTCGAAGCGAGGCGGTTTTCCAGCCACTCCTTCGCATACCCGTTTCGCACGCCGATGATGAAGTCGCCGTCCTCGTAAGCGATCAGCTTCGTGTCCCTCAACCACGTGTTGAAGGTCGCCTGCGTCATTTCTAGTTGTAACTCACCCAGTGCAGCCTGCCAGATTTGGGCAGCGTTCATCTGTGAGTATCCTCTCATACCAAAGTGATACCTGGCGCGTGAATAGACGGAACGAGACGTACAACTTGATAGGGAGCGGGCCTTGGGGTATGGGAGACTGCCCACAGGACTCCACTTGGGTGGCAGTTTGCTTCGCCATTGGTTGGGAGATTGGCGTGCCACCCTTTCGCCCGCACGTGAGATCATTGTACCAGAGGTCCCTTATCCGCGCAATGCAAAAGCCCGTATTTGGCTTAAAACCCCATCTTGTTTAAGGTGGCTTATCATTTTGTGTTGAATCGGAGTGGCTATCTCGAAGACACCCCCTAGATGTGCTGGCGAAGCGATAAAAAGCCCCAACATCTACGGGGCAGCGCACCGAATAATTTTGCCCACGGTATTCTTTTCTTCGATTTCCGGAGAGGCTTTTGAACCAAGAATGGGTGTGAATTTGGCGGAGCAACTCATTTTGAACCATGAGTATTTCCGGCAGTTACTTATTCTTCTCGGAGAGTAACTGCTCAGCCTATGTGCTGTTTCAACCTTCCCGGAAGCTTCCGCAGCTTCCGGGAAGGTTGCCTGAGCAGTTACCTCGGAGATACGAAGGAGGCCCGCTCCCCATCGGGAGCGGGCCTCCTTTGTGTCGCCTGAAGCGCAGGGTGCGGGTTAGCCGACGACGAATTCGCCGCCGTCCACCGGGATGATCGTGCCGCTGATCCAGGTGATGGCCGGATCGGCCAGGGCGACCAGCACGCTGGTCACGTCTGTGGGGGTGGTCATCCGCCCGCCGGGGTTGCGTTTCTGCGCCTCTTCGACCCAGTGTTCGTGGCCGGGGATGCGGCGCAGCGCGGGCGTGTCGGTGACGCCGGGCCGCAGCGCGTTGACCGCGATGCCGTGCGGCCCGAGTTCCAGCGCCAACTGCCGCACATGGCTCTCCACGGCCGCCTTGGCTGCCGACACGGCCCCGTACGGCACGACGACGCGGTCGGCGCCGCCGCTCGACAGCGTGTAAACGCGGCTCCCGTGTACCAGCAACCCGCGACGCATCATGTCTTGCACCCAGTAGACCAGACTGTGCGCCATGACCCGCAGCGTCATATCCATTTGCGCCTCGCTGATGGCCTCGTCCGGATCGTCGGCGATGAAGGGCAGGAGCGATCCGAAGGCCAGCGAGTGGAGCAGGAAATGCACGCCCGTGCTCCCTTCTTCCGCCAGCGTCTTTTCGACCGCGTCCAGCACCCGCGCGCGCTTGCGCGCGTCTGCCGCGTTGGTGTTGAAGAAGACGGCCTTCTGGCCGACGGCTTCGATCTCTGCGACCAACTGTTGGGCGTTTCCGAGGGTCGCCTTCGTGTCCAGGTGGACGCCGAAGATGTTCATACCGGCCTGGGCCAGCGCCTGGGCCGTCGCGGCCCCAAAACCACTCGATGCCCCCAGAATCAGCGCCCACCGGCCTTTGAGACGGTTGTCGTTCACAGTTTCCTCCTCGTGGTGAGATTTGTGCTGCCCCAATCATAACACCACGCGTCCAGAAACGCAACGCTATTCCGAAAATAGACCGTCTCGATGTAGGGCGGGTTTCTTACCCGTCGACCAGCGGTTACCAGGACTTTGCAGGGGCGGAGCCCCTGCACCCCGCCGGGGAAACGGGTAAACCTGCGGTTTCCCTTCCGGTTC
>JAFGOJ010000449.1 GCA_016926575.1 Anaerolineae bacterium
AACGGGTAAACCTGCGGTTTACCTTCCGGTTCCCCCGGACCCCTTCCGCAAATGGGCCTGGGTTAACGCCTCAGGCGGCCCCTCTTGTTCCGCCCGGTCAGGAGACCGGGCGGAACGGCGGGGCCTACGGCCTTGTAGAGCGGGTTCACCGACCGTGGTTGACCGGAGGGCGCAACATGCTGCGCCCCTACCGGCAATGTTCGCTTCCGACATTCGAGGGCGGCGTCCAACGATATGCCAGTTTGTAACTCTGGGAAATCATCAGCGTCTCCGTCGAGCGCACGCCGTCGATCTCGTGAATACACTCCTTGAGAACGCTGGAAAGATGCGCAAGGTTGCGGCAAAAGACTTCGACGATCAGGTCATAGGAGCCCAGCGTCATGACCAGGTAGCTGACTTCGGGGATTTCGACGATTTGGCGGGCCACGACGTCGATCAGACCGGGCTCGACAGAGATGGCAATGATTGCGGGGGCCTGGAAATCGAGGGCGTATGGATCGACGATGCCGACGGTGCGCACCACACCCTCTTCGACCAGCGCGCGGTAACGCGCTCGAATCGTCGTGTCGGATACGCCGATCTTCTCGGCGATCTCTGTGAAAGGCGTCCGTCCATCCACCTGCAGCGTCTGCAATATGAGCCGATCCAGTTCGTCCATGCCGCCCCCTTTCCAAACACCGCACATAGAGCCAGGGCGAAGCCGCCCCCCCATCTGCCCCCGCTTTATCGGGAAGTTACAGGCAACAGGAATATAATACCACGATTTTCAAACTAAATCAACACTTTTACGCCGAAAAACGGCGCAAAGGTTGCCGAGTCTCTGGGATTTCGCGTGGAAGGGGGGCAGATGTGAGGGTTTGGGCGGGCTACGCCCGCCCAAACCCCCACTCCTAGTGCCCCACCACGCGAAATCCCAAAGAGCGATGTTGCTCGTTCAATCGATGTGTGGTATCCTGAGGGCTATGAATACACTTCCTGTCGTGGACGTGAAGGGCTCTCACCGCCAGGTCGGTCGTCAGGTCGGCGAGGCCATGCAAGAGACGATACGCAGGATTTTGGAGCGGACGTGGGCGTCTCCGCCCGAAGGGAAAAGCCGGGCGGAAATGCTGGAGGCCGCGCAGCGCTTCCTGGCGCACACCCGCCCGGTCTACCCACAGTACGTGGAAGAGATCAGCGGCATCGCCGAGGCCATCGACCGGCCCCTGGAAGAGGTCTTCGCCGCACTGTGTGAAGAGCTGTGGGAGGGGGCCTTCTGGCGCGGATGCACCGACTTCGCCGCGCGGGGCCGGGCGACGGTGGACGGGTCGACGCTGCTGGCGCACACCAACGACCTGGACCCAGAAGCAGAAGAGGACATGGTGATTTTGCGGGTGCAGGCCGGAGACGAGCCGGAGTTTCTGGCCGTGTCGGTGGGCGGGCTGGGATGGAGCGCGGGGTTCAACGCGGCGGGGATCGGACTGACCGGGAACGAGGTCACCTCCAACGACGTCCGCGCCGGTGTGCCGCGCCTGCTGGTCGTGCGGGCGATCCTGGCCGCGCGGCGGTTGGGCGAGGCAATGGACGCGTGCCTGCTGCCCCAGCGGGCGTCCAGCTACAACAACATCATCGCCGACGCCGACGGAGAGGTGTACAGCATGGAGGGTTCGGCCACGGATTGTGAGCCGATCTACATCGACGGCGACATCCTGGCGCACGCCAACCACTACGTCAGCGCGCCGATGCGCCGGTTCGAGGCGGGCCAAAGCAGCATCAGCGGGTCCGTGATCCGGCACAACCGGGCCTGGCGGCTGCTGCGCGAGAACGTGGGGCGGCTCTCACCGGAGCTGTTTCGCGTGCTGCTGGCCGACCACGCCAACTACCCCGTCTCGATCTGCAAACACGGCCTCGAATCGGTGACCGTGTTCAGCATGATCGTCAACTTGAACGAGCGCCGCGCGTGGATCGGGCGCGGGCGGCCCTGCGAAACGACCTATTTCGAACACCGCCTGGGATGACGCCTCAGGCCCCGCAGTTCAAGGGACCCCTAGCTCGCGGCTGCTACGGCCGCCGCCGATTCTTCCTGCCAGCGCACGTATACCAGATAGTAGCTGAAGACCAGCAGGCCCACCTCGACAGGGGCGAGGACGTCCAGAAACGCCCCGCGCTTGAAAACGCCCTGCGGATTGACCTCCACCAGCGCCACCCCGGCCGGGTCGAGCAGCCGCCAGCCCCGGTTGAAGAAGCCAAGCCGCTCCAGCACGTACTCCCCCGCGCCAAACTGGATCACGATCTGGCTTTGAAAGAAGCCGCGCGGGCGGGCACGGGCCAGGGTCGTGCTGCCCTCGCGCAACTCGTGCTCGCTGCGCCACCAGCTCGTGCGCAGCACGGTCAGGTCCCGCCCATCGACGGCATGGAACATACCCTCCCTGCGCGTGGCAGGGAGGGTGAGCTCCCCAAGCCCGGCGGCACCCGCCTGCAAGCGATGGTGGGTCGTAAAGCAGCCGGATACGTCGACCTGAATGCGATCGGTGGACCAGACTGGCTGTGTCATCCGGCTACTCGTTTTCCTTCGTAGAAACGATCTGCTGCGCCATCCCGGCCATCGACGCCATGCCCATCATCCCGCCCAGATTCATCGTATCGACGGCGCTGGAGGGCACGATGATCATTGCCCCCTTCTCTTTCAAGCCCTCGAAGAGCATATTCATCGCCCGCAGGTGCAGGGCGGTGGGATTGTCGTGGTAGGCCACGGCGGCCTGGGCGAAGGAGTGCGCGATCTGCTCTTCGCTCTCGCCCAGGATGACGCGCGCCTGCCGCTCACGCTCGGCCTGGGCCTGACGGCTCATGGCATCTTCAAGCGCCTCAGGGATGATGACGTCCCGGATTTCCACGCTCTGGACCGCTGCCCCCCAGGGGGTGGTGCGGTCGTCGATGATGCGTTGTAGCTCTGCATCCATCTTGGCGCGGCCCACCAGGATGTCGGCCAGGTTCATCTGCCCAATGATCTCGCGCAGCGCCGTCTGTGCGGCCCAGGAGACCGCCGCGCGGTAGTCCTCCACCTCCAGCGCTGCCTTCTCCGCGTCCCACACCATCCAGAAGAGCACCGCGTCGACGTCGACCGGGACCGTGTCTTTCGTCAGCGTCTTTTCGGCATTGAAGGGAGTCACCATCACGCGGTGGTCGATCAGCGCCGGGATGGTATCTACGACGGGGATGATCCAGAACGGGCCAGGCCCCTTGAGTCCAACGAACCGCCCCAGGCGCAGGACGATGGCCTTCTCCCACTGGTTGGCGATGCGAAAGGCGATGAAGATGTAGAAACCGAGCAGGTTCAGCGCGACCAACTCGGCCACGATCCATCCGGGGCCGACGCCGAGCAGTCCCAACACCACCGCCAGCACGCTGGAAAGGGTCATCAGGACGAACAAGGCCAACAGGGCCAGGCCGTTGACGCCCTTCATCGCCGATGCGGACCTTTCTGACGCGGGCGCGTTCAG
>JAFGOJ010000072.1 GCA_016926575.1 Anaerolineae bacterium
CGTCATGCCCGCGAAAGCGGGCATCCATCCGTGCGCTGCTTAGAAAATAAGCCTACGGCCCTGTAGGGCGGGTTTCAAACCCGCCGCACTCGTTTAACAATGCCTTGCAGCAGGGCGCGGCATGCCGCGCCCCTACGCCCCTGCACCCCGCCGGGGGAACCGGAAGGAAACCGAAGGTTTCCCGTTCCCCCGGACCCCTTCCGCAAATGGGCCTGGGTTAACGTCTCAGGCGGCCTTCACCCTCCCGCAGGTTTGGAACCTGCGGGAGGGTGGGCATTTTTTGAAAGCCGCCCTACTGCCCTACATCGCGGCGCGGACCTCGCCCAACAGCCGACCCACCAACACCTCAGACACGTGCAGCCGGTACGCAGCCGTGCTGCGCACGTCGTCGATGGGGCTGGTGGCCCCGGCGGCCAGCTTCGCAGCTTTGGCGATGTCCTCGTCGGTCAACTGCGTGCCCACCAGCGCCGCTTCAGCGGCGTGGGCGCGGATCGGGCGGGGCGCGACGGCCCCCAACGCGATGCGCGCCTTCGTGCAACGGCCCGCCGCGTCACAGGCCACGCGCACCGCGACCGTGGCCACAGAGCAAGCCCCGGCCTTGCGCAACCCGATCTTGTGAAACGCTGCCGCACCATCCGGCGCAGCCCAGCGCACTGCAACGAGCAGCTCGTCCGGCTGGCACAGGGTCTGGTTGACGCCAACGAGAAAGTCATCCAACAACACCGTGCGCGTGCCGGCCTTGCTCGCCAGTTCGACCTCGGCATCGAGCACCAGCAGCGGCGGGGCCGTGTCGGCCGCGGGTGACGCGTCGACCAGGTTGCCCGCCAGCGTGGCCCGGTTGCGGATGAGCGGGTTGCCCAGTTGGACCGCCGCAGCCGCCAAGGGCATGCCCTTCTCCGCGATGAGCGGGCTTTCTACCAGCTCGGTAATGGTCGTGCCGCCGCCCACGACGACGTGGCCGTTCTCGGCGCGGATGCCGCGCAGATCGGCCAGCCCGCTCACGTCCATCAAGACAGAGGACCGGACGTCCCGCTCGCGCAGCGCCACCACGACGTTCGTCCCCCCCGCGATCGGCATCACATCCGGGGCGTGCTCGGCCAACATATCGAGGGCCTCGCCCAACGTCTTGGGCCTCAACAACTCGAATTCAGGTAACATAGCGCCTCCCTTTTCGTTATTCAAATCGGTAGGGCAGGTTTCCATACCTGCCTGCTCTGTCATTGCGAGGGCGCGCAGGAAGCGCAGCGGCTGCAGCGCCCGAAGCAATCTCCTGGATCGATCATGGGGATTGCTTCGCCGCCTGCGGCGGCTCGCAATGACCTGCCTTTGAAATTATTCTACTCCTCCACACACGCCAACACGGCCCGCACGATACTGGCAAAGCCCGTGCAACGGCAGCGGTTCCCTTTCAAATAGTCGCGCACGTCGTCCTCAGAGGGCTGCGGGATGCGGCTCAGCAGCGATTCGGACATCATCAGCATGCCCGGCGTGCAGTAGCCGCACTGGAACGCCGCTTCGTCGATGAAGGCCTGCTGGAGCGGATGGAGCTCGCCGTGCGGTCCTTGTAGCCCTTCGACGGTGAGCACCTCGCTGCCGTCGGCTGAGAGGGCCAGGACGAGGCAGGCCAGGGTCGGGCGGCCGTCGAGGAGCACCGTGCAGGCCCCGCACTCGCCGACGCCGCAGCCGTACTTCGAGCCGGTCAGCAGCAGCCGTTCGCGGATCACGTTCAGCAGCAGTTCGTTCGGGGCAACCGCCAGCTTGTGCAGCCGCCCGTTGACCGTCAGCTCGATCGTGTGCGTCTCGTCCGCGCCGACGCGCAGAGAGCGCGTTTGTGCAGGAGCCGGATCGGGCAGCAGGTCCGCCGTGCCCTGTGCGGGCTGGCCCGCACGCTCCCACGCCGCCAAGAGCGCGTCGTGGACGAGGGCCTTGATCACCTCGCGGCGGTACCAGGCCGTCGAGCGGACGTCGTCGATGGGCGAGACGGCCTGGGCGGCCAGGTTCCCGGCCTCGAGGGCCAGTTCGGCGCTGAAGGTCTGGCCGACGAGCGCCGCTTCGGCCGCGGGGGCGCGCACCACCGTGGGGGCCACAGAGCCGAGGGCGATGCGGCAGCCCACGACGCGCTCTCCCTCGCGCACCAAGACGGCGGCGGCGCTGGCCTTGGCCAGGTCGGCCCGCACGCGGGAGATTTTGATGAAGGCGCTGCCCGTGCCGGGCTGGGGCGTGGGCAGGCGCACGGTCGTCAGCACCTCGCCATCGGCCAGGGCGGTCTTGCCGGGACCGAGCAGGAAGTCGCTGAGGGGCAGCGTGCGCTGGCCCCCGGGCCCGACGAGGACGAGCTCGGCGTCCAGCGCCAGGAGCGCGGGCACCGTGTCCGAAGCGGGTGAACCATTGCACACGTTCCCGCCCAGCGTTCCCATCATCTGAATCTGCGTCGAGCCGAACGCGGCGCAGGCATCGGCCAGGGCGGCGTAGCGCGCCTGCACGACGGGGGCCTCCAACAGTGCGCGGATCGGGGTCAGCGCGCCGGCGTAGAGGGCGTCCGCCCCCGCCGCGACGCCCGCGAGCTCGGGCAGGCGGTGGACGTCGATCAGGCAATCGAACCGGCGGCGCTCCTGTTTCATCTCCACCAGGAGCGACGTGCCGCCGGCAATCAGTCGCGCGGCGCTGCCGTACGCTTGCAGCAGCGTGACCGCCTCTTCCAGCGAGGCCGGTTCGGCGTAGGCAAATTCGTGCACTAGGATGTGCGAGTTGGTCATATCGTGTCTGTGGACGTGTTCCGTCATTTCGACACCTCCTTCTCCTTCAGCGCGCGCAGGATCTTCTCCGGCGTGATGGGCAGTTCGTAGAAGCGGAGACCCAGGGCGTTGGTGATGGCGTTGGCGTAGGCTGCGGCGACGGGGTTGGTGGCGGCCTCGCCGATGCCCTTGGCCCCGTGCGGGCCGCTGGGCTCGTAGGTATGGGCAAACTGGATGGTCAGATCGGCCAGGCGGGGCGTCTCACCCATCGCGGCGGTTTTGGCATCGATCCAGTAGCCGCGCGAGGTCAGTTGGCCGTCGGCGTCCCAGTCGTTGCTCTCGTAGATGGCGTAGCCCGCGCCCTTGTTCAAGCCGCCTTCGAGCTGTCCGGCGGCCATGAGCGGGTCGATGACCGTGCCGCAGTCACTGCCCATCGCGCTTTTGAGCGTGCGCACCTGCCCGGTCCACGTATCGATCTCCACCTCGACGAAGACGGTGACGTAGGCGGGCGGGCAGTGGACGGGGCGGTAGCTCTCGACGGCGGCGATGGTCTTCCAGCTTTCGGCCCAGCAGCGGGTGGCGACCTCGGCCAGGGTCAACCGGCGGTCTGGAATGGCAGGGGTGAAAATGACGCACTGTCCCAGGTCTTCGTCCAAGGCCATCGTCAGCGCGTCTGGGTTGATGGCGAGGAACTTCCCGGCGGTCTCCAGGATCTCCCGGCGCACCGACGCGGCGGCTTTGACGGCAGCCCCGCCGCCGGCGTAGACGCCGCGGGTGGCGTGTGTGACGCAGTCGTAGACCGTCGAGCAGGTCTCGGCGGGAGCCTGGTTCACCATGTCCAGCGGGACGCACAGTTCTTCGGCCACCAGCTTCGCCAGCGCTTCGAGCGTCCCGCCGCCGTGGTCCATCAGCGCGGTGATCACGTCTACCGACCCGTCGATGTTGACCTTGACCATCGCGCCGGAGAAGTCGATCACGTCCCCGGGCTGGGGCGCGCCGGCGCTGGAGGTGTGGAAGCCGCGCCCCACGCCGATGCCACGGCGGAAGCGGCCGGTCTGCGAGCCATTGGGCCGGCGGCGCTCCCAACCGATCGCCTCGGCCCCCTGGCGCAGCAGTTCGGGCACGCCGTCGCTCTGGACGATGGAGCGCACCAGCGGCCCTTGTCCCCAGAACGTGTCGCCCAGGCCGACGTAGTTCTTCAGCCGCAACTCGACGGGGTCGATGCCCAACGTCTCGGCCAGTTCGTCGATCAGCGTCTCCGTGGCGAAGGTGACCTGCGGGTTGCCGAAGCCCTGCATCGCGCAAGAAATGGCCTTGTTCGTGTAGACGGCGACGCCGTGGTAACGCACGTTGGGCAGCCTGTACAGAGAGACCAGCCAGCCGACGCTCACGCCCAGGTAGGAATACGCCTGGATGTTGTGCGCGCCGATGTCGGCGATCAGGTCCATCTGCGCCCCCAGAAGCGTGCCGTCCTTCTTGGCCGCTATCTTCAGGTCGATCTGCGCGCCGTAGCGCGTGTGGTCGTGAGCGTCCTCCTCACGGGTCAGGGTCAGTTTGACCGGACGGCCCGCTTTGAGCGCCAGCGCGGCACAGATGGGGATGGGTGGGTTCATCTGGATGCTCGACCCGAAGGTGCCGCCGATGGGCACGCGCTTGACGTTGACTTTACTGAGTGGGATGCCGAAGATCTGGCCGAGGAGGATGCGCACGTTGTGGATCGATTGGGTCGTCGGCCAGACGGTCAGGCCGCCGTCGGGTTCGGGACGGCAGACGACCGACTTCGTCTCCATCTGAGCGTGGTAAATCTTGGGCGTCTTGAACGTGCCCGAGACGACGACGTCGGCCTCGGCGAAAGCGGCGTCCACGTCCCCCTCTTCCACGTGTCGCTCGCAGGCGATGTTGTTCTGGATGGCAATTTCCTTATCCCCCCACAGCACCGTGTCGTAGATCGGTTCGGCGCCGGGCTGCATCGCGGCGATGGGGTCGGTCAGCACGGGCAGCACCTCGTACTCGACCTTGATCGCGCGCAGTGCCTTTTCGGCCAGCGCTTCGGTTTCAGCGGCCACGGCAGCGACCGCCTCGCCCATACGGCGCACTTTGTCGGCCAGCACGGTGTGGTCCTTGTGCAGGGCGGAGGGGATGGTGATGATGCGCTCGTTGTACCGCAGCGCGGGCACGTCGTCGAAGGTGATCACCACGGCACCCATCGCCTCGGCGGCGCTGGCGTCGATGGACGTGATGCGGGCGTGGGCGTAGGGGCTGCTGAGAACGCGCCCGTGGAGCATGTGCGGCAGCGTGACGTCGACCGTGTACTGCTCCTTGCCGGTGACCCGGGCGACGCCGTCCTTGCGGGGGGCCACCTTCCCCAAAATGTTGAAATGATGCTGTTCCATAGTCTAATCTCCGATTTTACTGTTCCGAAAATAGCACGCACCCGATCGTCATGCCCGCTTTCGCGGGCATCCATCCGTGCGCTGCTTAGAAAATAAGCCTACGGCCCTGTAGGGCGGGTTTCAAACCCGCCGCCCTCGTTCAACAATGC
>JAFGOJ010000073.1 GCA_016926575.1 Anaerolineae bacterium
AGCGAACTGGAGTGGGTGAAGGACAATGGTATCACCACCCGCGAAGGCTATCTTGAGGCCAGTCGCCGCGGGCGGGGGTTCCGCCTGACTCAGGAGCAGCGCGAGCAGGTTTTCGTGGCCGTCCGTGTTTACCAACAGCGGTTGATTGATCGGAAGTGGATGGATTGGTGGGATGTGCCGCGGCGAATGTGGCGCTGGATCGAAGAAGAACAGATCGCCCCACCCCAATATGACGTGGTGCTGGTCGACGAGGCGCAGTTTTTCGCCCCGGTCTGGTTCGACATCGTGCGGCGGCTGGTAAAGCCGCAAACAGGGTATCTGTTCCTGGCCGCCGACCCGACCCAGGGCTTCCTGCGCCAGGGCGACTCGTGGAAATCGGTCACCGGGCTGGACGCGCGCGGCCGATCCCACCGGCTGGGGCGCAGCTACCGCACAACGCGCGCTATCCTCGACTGCGCCCTAACCTTCTACCGCCGGCGATTGCCGGAGGACGACGAGGCTATGATTGCGCCGGACTTGGCCGCAATGCCGGAGGGGAAGCCGCCGTTTCTATTGTGCTTCGATAGCCCTCAAGACGAGCGGACGCGCATCGTCAACGAGATTGCCCGCGCGGTGGAGCAGGGCGTGGAGCCGCGCCACATTTTGATCCTTTCCGCTTCGTGGCGGGGTATGGAGGCGTTGGTGAAGGCGTTGAACCAGCGATTCGGCGCGGGCTCGGCCTGTGACCCCAAAGACGCCTACCCCGGCGACTTCATCCGCGTCACCACGATCAACGCAGGGACGGGGTTGGAGAGCCCCATCGTCTTCGTCGCCGGGACGCACGAGATGTTCGAGATGGAGAAGAGCTTGCGGCTAAGCGCGGATGAGAGAGAGGCACTGGTGCGCGAGAACACACGCAAGCTCTACATGGCCTTCACCCGCGCCGGGCAGCGACTGATCCTAACTTACCGGGGCGAACTGCCGGAGTCGCTGCAAGAGCTGGTCGAGCGCGAACTGATGTTAAGGGGGGAATTATGACTGGGAACGACCACAGCCTGCATCACCTGCAAGCCGAGCTCCGCCGCATCGACGCCCGCATCCGCCGCGAGGTGCGCCGCTGGGAGCTGGCCGGGCAAGACCCGGCCGACCGCTTCCGCGGCCTGACACTCTCCGACGCCCAGGCCCACGCCCTCGCCGCGCGCCCGTTTGCGACCAGTTGGGGGCAAACCGTCGCGCTGCCCCCGCAGGAAGCCCAAACGTTCGCCGCTCTGGAAGCCGAAGCGGTTCAAGAAATCGAAATGCTGGCGCGCGCAGCCCAGCCCCCCACCCGCCTGCAGCGCCTGGCCGCGACGTTCGGCCTGGAACGCTTCGATCTGGATGCCCTGCTGGTGGCCCTGGCCCCCGCGCTCGACGTGCGCTACGAACAGGTCTACGGCTACCTGCAAGACGACGTAACCCGCAAAGCGCCGACGGTCGACCTGGTGCTGAACCTGCTCTCCGAACCCGGCCCGGCGCGACTGGCGCGGCTGGCACACTTCGCCGACGACGCGCCCCTGATCCGCCACCGCCTGGTCGAGAGACACCCGTTGCCGGGCAGCACCAACGGCGCGCTGTTGAGCCAGTCGCTGCACCCCGACCCGGCCATCGTCGCATGGTTGCTGGGTCACTACCAGCCCGGCCCGGCGCTGGCGGAGCACATCCACCTGCTGCCGCCCCGCGAGGCAGCGGAAGATCAGCTGCTGTCTGCCGAGGCGTGGCCCGAGGTGGCCGACGTGCTGCCCCTGGTGCCGGTCGTCGTGTTCTACGGCATCGACGGGAGCGCGCAACGCGCTGCCGCGCGGCGGATCGCCGCACACAGCGGGCGCGCGCTGCTCCACGTCGACATGGCTGCGCTGGCCGCGAACGACACCTCGCTCCTCGCGGCCGTCGAACACGCGCTGCGCGATGCCCGCCTCATCGACGCCATCCCCTACCTGACGGGCTGGGACGCCTGCCTGGCCGAAGACGTCCCCCAGGCAGGCCTGCTCGCCGCAGTGTGCGCCCACCCCGGCATGGTCGTCATCGCCGGGTGGAATACGTGGCAGGTGCAGGGCATCGACCGCGACCGGAACCTGCACTGGGTCGCTTTCCCCATCCCCACCTATGCCCAGCGCAAGGCCCTGTGGCACCACTTTGCCGGGCAGACATTCAAACTCGGCGATCTGGCCGGGCAGTTCGCGCTGACCAGCGGGCAGATCCGCGACGCAGTCGCCACCGCACGCGACCTGGCCGTCCGGCGCGGGGGCCTGCTCGAAAGCGCCGACCTGTTCGCAGCCGCGCGAGCCCACTCCAACCCGCGCCTGTCGAGCCTGGCGCGCAAGATCGCGCCCCGCTACACCTGGGACGACATCGTCTTGCCGGCCGACCAGATGGCGATCCTGCGCGAGATCGTAGCCACCGTGCGCGAGCGGCCCAAGGTGCTGGAAGAGTGGGCCGTGGGGAAGAAGCTCGCTTCCAGCGACGGCGTCACGCTGCTTTTCGCCGGGCCGCCGGGCACCGGCAAGACCATGGCCGCCGAGGTGATCGCCGCCGCGCTGCGGCTCGACCTGTATAAGATCGACCTTTCGACCATCGTCAGCAAGTACATCGGAGAAACGGAGAAGAACCTGGAACGCATCTTCAGCGAGGCGCAAAATAGCAACGCCATTCTGTTCTTCGACGAGGCCGACGCCATCTTCGGCAAGCGCTCGGAGGTCAAGGACGCGCACGACCGGTACGCCAACATCGAGGTCAGCTACCTGCTCCAGCGTATGGAGGCCTACGACGGCGTGGCCATCCTGGCGACGAACCTACGCGCCAACCTGGACGAAGCGTTCACCCGCCGGCTCCAGTTCGCCGTGGACTTTCCCTTCCCGGAGGAAGAGGATCGGCGGCGGATATGGGAGACCCTGTTCCCGGCCACCGTCCCCAGCGCGCCCGGCCTCGACTTCGGCCTGTTGGCGCGGCGCTTCAAGTTGGCCGGGGGCGGCATCCGCAACGTCATCGTCACCGCCGCATTTCTGGCCGCCGCCGAGGACACGCCGGTCACTATGCAGCACCTGCTGCACGGCGTGCGCCGGGAGTTGCAGAAGATGGGGCGGCTGGTCAACGACGCAGATATGCGGATCGATTGACACGAAATTTCCCGCCTTTAGAAGGTGGTTGTTAGCCAAAAGACTGAATCACACCCACGGATGCTTTTTTAGTAGAGTTATGCTATAATGAACATAACTTAATAGAAACAGACACGAAACAGAGTCCCTCACACCTCCATCACATCCTCCCTGCACACTGAAAGCGCTTTTGACCCGCGTCCTTTACGTTAGCGACCCGTTAGGCTCGCCGCAGGCGACTATCTATATGCCAGGCGTCTCACTTGTTTAGGGAGGGAGTATGGCTGATCAGAAACGTTCGCTGCCCCCATCCAAGGGTGCCACCCGCACCCGGCGGAAACCGCGCGACGCGCAGGTGACCGCGCTCCCTCCACTCCCCACCCTCGAACCGGCCGCCCTCCAGCGCGCCGTGGCACATCCCAACGCTGCCCCGCCGCGCGACATCCTCGCCTTGCAGCGCGCCGCCGGCAACCAGGCAGTGACCCGGTTGATTCAGGCCAAACTGAGCGTCGGCCCGGTGGGCGATACCTACGAGCAGGAAGCAGACCGGGTCGCCGACCAGGTGATGGGGATGCCCGCCCCCGCCGTTCCCACGCTCCAGCGGCAGGAAGAGGAAGAGGAATTGCAGATGAAGCCGCTGGCTGCCTCGATCACGCCGGTCGTCCAGCGGCAGGAAGACGAAGAGGAACTGCAACTGAAACCCCTCGTCCAGCGGCAGGAAGACGAAGAGGAACTGCAACTGAAACCCCTCGTCCAACGGCAGGAAGACGAAGAGGAACTGCAACTGAAACCCCTCGTCCAGCGGCAGGAAGACGAAGAGGAAGAGCTGATTCAACTGAAGCCCCTCGTCCAGCGCCAGGAAGACGAAGAGGAACTGCAACTGAAACCCCTCGTCCAACGCCAGGAAGACGAAGAGGAGCTGCAACTCAAACCCATCGTCCAGCGCACGGCGGGTGAGGGCGGGTTCGAGGTCGGCGGCAGCGTCGAGCGCACGCTCGCCAGTCGCCAGGGAAGTGGCGCTTCGCTGCCCGACGATGTGCGCGGCTTCATGGAACCCCGCTTCGGCACAGACTTCAGCACCGTCCGGATTCACAGCGACGGCGAGGCCGGCAGGCTGAGCCGGACCCTGCAGGCCAAGGCATTCACGCACGGGCAAGACATTTACTTCGGCACGGGACAGTACAACCCCGGCACCGCCGCCGGAAAACGCTTGCTAGCCCACGAGCTGACCCACGTCGTGCAGCAGTCGGGCCACAACAAGATTCAACGCTGGGGCACCGTCGGCGGCGGCACGTCTCACGAGACGGTGACGGAAGAGGCTTTTGCGGGCGTCGATGGCTATAGCAAGCAAGCGAAAGAGTATCTAATCAATATGTCGGAGGCGATGGATATGCGGGGCAGTTTCTGGCTCGGCCTCGCCGTCGGCATATCCAAACAGAAACTCAGCAGCATCGCCACCGACCCCGAAGCCTACGACAACCTGATCGGCTATTCACGGCCCAAGGACGAATCGCCCAAACACGGCGAGGCAGGCCAGTACAAGACGGACGGCGCGACGACCGACGTCGCGTTCATCGGTTCCATGATCGACCGCGCGAAGAACGCCTGGGACGCGAACAATCGCACCCAGGCGCTGACGATGATCGGGCTGGCGCTCCACGCCGCCGAAGACCGCGGCGCGCACGGCGACGGCCGCCCCGGCGAAGGACACGACCCGCGCCGCAGCATCCGCCCCCCAGCCGGCGCGCACCTGACGCAGTATTACACCGAAGGCTGGGACAATACCGACTGCGACAAGAAATCCAAGAACCCCGAGGGCTACGTGCTCGGCGTGCAGTACGGGCACGACGTGCTGGTGCGCTTCCGCGATTACGTGGCGGAGAAGGAAAAGGCCGGCGGCGCGACCGGGCGGCTGGAACAGTTCGACAAGAGCTTGATGGGCGCCAAACGCGGCTGGCGCAAGTTCAAGACCTTTTTCGGCGCCGGGTGGGCCTCGGAAGAACGGAAGGGCGAGAAGCCGATCAGCGAGCTGTCTCCCGATGAGCGCATCACCAAGATGATGGGCGTCGAAAAGCTGGAGCAAGAAGAAGCGTTGACGCTCGACCTCTACATCATGCAAAGCATCGCCACAGGCAAGCTCACGCCGGAGGAGCGCATCGCCGTCATCCGCAAAGGCAGACCGCTGCCGATCAACACGGTGATGGCGTTCATGACCAAGAACATCGCCACCATTACACCGAAGGAACGCGCTGCACTGATCGACCTGGGCAAGGCTGGCCCGGAGCTGGTTGAATACCTGCGCACGAGCGCCGCCACGTTGAGCGTGGTGGAGCGCGACGCCATCCTGAGGCACCCGGATCTGTTCCAGCAACTGGGGCCGCAGTACACGGCGAACCTGGCCAAAGCGCCCGACCTGATGCCGGCGGAAAAAGCGACGCTGCGGCAGGAGGACTGGGAGGCGCGTGGCAAGGCCATCGCCGCAGACCCGGAGAAGTTGAAGCAAGAGAAGGCGAAGGGCAAGCTCCAGTGGTGGGTGGACGAGGAGCAGACGCCCTCGTCGGAGACGTCGCTGGCGGGGATCCGGCAGATTCTGGAGCAGGTCACCGGCTCGAAGGGCACGACGACGGAGACGGGCCCAGAAACGCCCTCGAAAGAAACCTCGCTGGCGGGCATCGTCAAATCCTTGTCTGGGTTACCCCAGCAGAAAGGCACTTCCCCCACCACGCCATCCCAACAGAGCGGCCCGCCTACCATCACACTGCACCTGGGCGGCCTGCACTACAAGTGGCTCAGGCCCAACGAAGGCGGAAAGGGGTACACCGTCGTAGAGACTGTCACGGATGGCAACTGCCAGTTCGACGCGATATCCAAGGCCCTGGAGTACGCCGGAAAAGGCAAGCACTCGATCTCGGTTCTGCGCAAGATCGTGGCCGGCGTGCTGCGGAGCAAGGATAGCTGGAAGAGCCGCGTGCACATCGACATTATGAACTCGCTCGAAAATAGAACCGGCCTCTCCGGAAGCTTCAAGAGGAAGCTCGACCAGGCCATCGAGCGCCACAAAGACGACCAGTTGGAGGACGAAGCGAGAAACCAGTTGGTCGCGTCGGAGCTGATCGAGGATTACATCGCGTCGGTCGAAAAAGAAAGCGATATGTGGGGTAGCGAGCTGACCATCCGAGCCATCGAGAGTCACTTCGACGTGGTGGTCACCGTCAGAGGCAAGGGAGGAGGGTAATAAGGTATGTTTCACGACCTGGACCAGGTCATCCGACAGTTGTTGATCCGCGAGATTCCGGTCAAGAACGGCGAGGTGGACGTCGTCTTCGACCAGCCGACCCGCGAATGGTCGGCCCGGTTGAGCCGGCCCACGCTCAACGTCTTTCTCCACGACGTGCGGGAGAACCTGAAGCTGCGCAAGTCGCAGGAGTGGTTCGTCGAGCGGCAGCCCGACGGCACAGCCATCCAGCGTCGCACGCCCGTGCGCGTCGCGCTGCACTACATGATCACCGCCTGGGCCAATGATCCGGACGACGAGCACAACCTGCTGGCCCGCGCGCTGATGGCGCTCTTCCGCCAGCCGCACCTGCCCGACGAACTGCTGCCCGAGAGCCTGCAAAACCAGCCCATGCCGATTCCGCTCCAGGTGGCCCAGGAAGACACGCTGCGCAACCCCGCCGACGTGTGGAACGCGCTCGACAACGAGGTGCGCCCGGCCATCACGCTGGTCGCCACCCTGGCGCTCGACCCCTACCAGCCACTCGTCACCCCGCTGGTGCGCAGCCGCGAGATTCGCTTCGGACAGGCCGACGATCCCGCCGCCCTGCACGAGTTGGCGGAGCAGGCCGGAACGAGCGCGTATTGGACCATCGGCGGGACGGTGCACACGGACAAGCCGCTGGACGAGGTGCGCGTGGCCCTGGTCGAGCGTGGCATCAGCGTGCCGCTTCAGGAAGAGGGCCGCTTCGCCATCGGCAGGCTGCGAGCGGGCCGGTACACGCTGGAGGTCAAGGCCAACGGCCACACCCTCAAGCGCCAGCTAATCAACGTGCCGTCTCCCGACTACGAATTGGATGTATAGAACGTGGCATACGCGACCCGCACGAGGTTGCGAAAGGAGGACGTGAGATATCGAAATGAGACGTAGCCGAAGGAAATCTCCAAACCATCTCCAGATCAAGTCAAGAAAGGGGAGTCTTTCAAGGAGGGACTAAATGCCTGAATATCTTTCACCTGGCGTCTACGTAGAGGAAGTGGACCGTGGCCCCAAGCCCATCGAGGGCGTGGGGACATCGATGGCCGCATTCATCGGGTTCACCGAAAAGGCGGAACTGCGCCGCGAGATCGACGGCGAGATGGTCACCCAGGACCTGCTCAACATCCCCCAACTGGTCACCAACTGGACCCAGTTCGTCGAACGGTACGGCGAGTTCGTGCCGGGGTCGTACCTCGCCCACTCCGTCTACGGATATTTTATGAATGGCGGCACGCGTGCCTACGTGGTCAGCGTGCGCACCATCCCCAAAGCCCAGGCCGCGCTGCTCAACGCCGAGGGCAAGCCGCAACTGGTGGTGCGGGCCAGGCAGGCCGGATTCGAAGGGATGCGTATGCGCGTCCGCATCGCCGACGTCCTGGCGCTGCCCGAACCGAAGGGGGCCAGAAAAGCCAAGAAAGAAGGGGACGAAGAAGGGCCGGCCGAGCCGGAAGGTGTGGGCGACGCGACCCCCTCATTCACCCTGATCGTCGAGCGCGAGCGGATGGACGGCGGCTGGAAGGTGGCCGAGGAAGTCCGCGACGTCACGATGCACGAGGTCAGAGAGAACGGCAAGGCCGAGGTGCGCGTGGCCTACCGGAACAACCGCCCGCCCGAGCTGGTCGAGCTACTGATCCCCGACGCCAGCCAGCCGCTGGCGAAGGTGTGGCCGCAGGAGCAAGAACAGACGCTGCACATCGAATCGAAGCAGTTGCCCGCACCCACCAGCGCCGAGTTCCAGGGCAAGGTCACCGAGCGCAGCGGCGTGGAAGGGTTGGAGGCACTGGAAGACGTGACGATCGTGTGCGTGCCCGACCTGATGGCGTCGATGCCCGGCGAGTCGGTCGAACTGGACACGATCAAGGCCGTGCAGACGATGATGATCGCCCACTGTGAGCGGCTGGGCGACCGGGTGGCGATCCTCGATGCGCCCCCCGACATGACGCCGCAGGAAATCAAGAAGTGGCGCATGGAGACCGCCGGCTTCGACTCCAGCTACGCCGCGCTCTACTACCCGTGGATCACGGTGATGGACCCGGTCACCAACCGGCCCATCCACATCCCTCCGTCGGGCCACATGGCGGGCATCTGGGCGCGCAACGACATCACGCGCGGCGTCCACAAAGCTCCCGCCAACGAGGTGGTGCAGGGCGCGATCGGGCTGGCCTACCAGACCACCAAGGGTGAGCAGGACACGTTGAACCCCAACGGCGTCAACTGCATCCGCGCCTTCCCCGGCCGCGGCATCCGTGTCTGGGGCGCGCGCACGCTCTCCAGCAACCCCTCGTGGCGCTACATCAACGTGCGCCGGCTGTTCAACTTCGTGGAAAAGTCGATCGAGGGCGGCACGCAGTGGGTGGTCTTCGAGCCGAACGACCGCAAGCTGTGGGCGCGCGTGCGCCGCGACGTCACCGCCTTCCTCAAGACGGTGTGGCGCGCCGGGGCGCTGTTCGGCAGCACCCCCGACGAGGCGTTCTACGTCAAGATCGACGACGAACTCAACCCGCCCGAAATCCGCGACCAGGGCAAGCTGATCATCGAAATCGGCATGGCCCCGGTCAAACCGGCCGAGTTCGTCATCTTCCGCATCAGCCAGTGGGCCGGACCGGGAGCGGAATAGGACCTGGTCGAGTCGTAAGGAGGAGCGATGCCCGCGAGTACGTACAACTACTTTCTGTTCATAGAGGCCGTGCCGGTCACAGAACCGTTCACCTCGGTCAGCGGCCTGGGGTCCGAGATCAGCGTGGCCAAAGAGACCATCGTCGATCCGGATACCGGTGACACGGTCATAGAAAGCATCTCGGGGCGTCCAACCTTCACCGACATCGTGCTCACCCGCCCGGTCACCGAAAACGACGGCTTCTGGCGCTGGCACAAGGATATTATAGAGAACAAAGACCGCCGCGCCAACTGCTCCATTGCTGCCCGCGACGCCAGCAACCGCATCGTCGCCTGGTGGAACATCGAAAAAGCTTGGCCCAGCAAGATTGTCGTCTCTGAGCTCAAATCCTCGACCAGCGAGGTGTTGGAGGAAACGATCACGCTGTCGCACGGGGGCATCACGCGCGTCCCAACGAACGAGATAACCGGCTAAAACAGATAGCTTGCAAAAACATGGAGGTGTATTATGGCGGATCGGGAGGATCCCCTTGTAGCATTTAAATTTGGTCTGGAGATTGAAGGAAAGCTCACCGGCTTCTTCACCACGGTATCTGGCATCGGGTCGGAGAGCGAGGTCGTCGAGCACAAGATCACCAACCCCGACACGGGCGAGACGATCATCCAGAAGATCCCAGGCCGTTTGAGTTGGACCGACATCACCCTCAAGCGCGGGGTGACCAGCAGTGTCGACGTGTGGGAGTGGCGTCAGCAGGTCGTCGACGGACTGGTCAACGACGCGCGCACCAACTGCTCCATCGTCGCCTACAACCAGTCCAACGAAGAGATCGCACGTTGGAATCTGGACAACGCCTGGCCCAGCAAGGTCACCGGCCCGGAGATGGACTCCGGCAGCCAGGACTACATGGTCGAAGAGATCACCATCGTCCACGAGGGCCTGGCCCGCGTGTCGTGAGTGCGCCGCCAGTGGGTCCCGGGATGTCGAACGCGCTCCCGGGACCCACGAGAGGAGGTAGGGATGCCATTTTTGGTACGTCCCAGTTCGACGAAGAGTCTGGGCCCCAGCGCCCACGACTTCGGCGCGGATCTGCTGGAGTACGAATACAAGCTCACCGTCGAAGGCAAAGTAACGGGCTTCTTCCAGCGCATGACCGGCGGCAAGATCGAGGTGGGTACCATCTCCCACGACATCGTCTACGAAAACGGCACCTCGACGACGCTGTTCATCCCCGGCACGACGAGCTTCGAGCCGATTACGCTGGAACGGGGATTCGCCAACTACCAGGAGCTGTACAACTGGCTGATGGAGGCCTCGTACGGGCGCATCACCCAGGCGCGGCGCGATGGCAGCATCGAAATGACGCGACGCGGCCAGCCGCTGCTACGGTGGGATTTCAGCGGCGCCTGGCCCACGACGCTCTCCGGCTTCAGCCTCAACCAGTACCAGGACGCAACCAAGGCGCGCGTCTCTATCACCATCGCCGTCGAAGCCATCGAGTACGTCGAAATCGAACCGCCTGAGGACGAAGACTTCGACGCCCAGGCGTACTTCACAGACCTGTTTTCTTGAAAAGACACCATACCAGACTCTACTGAAAAAAGCCTTCAACCACAAAGAGCACAAAGGACACAAAGAAAAACATGAAGGAATTGCGCGAGATTGCCCAAAAAACAGCACGAAGAACAAGAGAATCTTAAGGCGAATATTGAAAATCTTAGTGCTCTTTGTGTCCTTTGTGGTTGCCTTTCCTTTTTTTCAGTAGAGTCATACCATTCTTCCAAAAGAGGTAACGCGTGAGCATACAGACCGAATTCGAATTCACCCTGCCGGTGGGGTTCGTCGACCGAGAAGGCAACGTGCACAAGCAAGGCACGATGCGCCTGGCGACGGCAATGGACGAGATCACGCCGCTCAACGATATGCGCGTGCAAGCCAACGAGGCCTACCTGGTCATCGTGCTCCTGGCGCGGGTGATCACCCGCCTGGGCAGCCTGCCCCACATCAACACCAGCATCATCGAAAACCTCTTCGCGGCCGACCTGGCCTACTTGCAGGAGTTCTACCGCCAGATCAACGAGAGTGGGAAAACCACGCGCCCGGTGCGCTGCCCGCACTGCAACGAGGTGCTCGAAGTGGACCTGGCCAACCTGGGGGGATCGTAGGCTACCCCCTCGACCGCCTGCACGAGGAGGTAGCCTACATCGCCTACCACTTCCACTGGCCGCTGATGGACATCCTCAATCTGGAGCACCGCCAGCGCCGGCAGTGGGTGGGCGAGATCGCCAAGATCAACCGCAGGCTGAACGAGGCCGGTAAAGGGTAACGCGCTATGGCATATATCGATCTCTACGCACCGCCGCTCCTCGGTCGTGACGTCGAAGACGAGGAGGCCACGACGTTTCGAGTGCCGATAGAGGACGTCGACCTGTACGCGCTGGCCGAAGAGGTCGCCCGCTTGCTCAAGCACGACTTGTGGCTGGAGCGGGAGCGCCGCAGCCTGCGCCAAGCGCGGTAAAAGGAGGCACAATGGGTTTACTGGACAAAAGCATCACCCGACCGAAGATCAGTTCCACCGGCAAGCTGGGCTCGGCCGCGTCGCACCTGGGCAGCGCGCTCACCGCACGGGCCGCCGGCGCGGCCGGCACCGCCGCCACAATGGGCATCCGCGCGTTCGAGGAGGCCTCCGGCCTGCGCTTTGACCCCGCCCCGGCCTACCTCTTCTTCGTCGAACTGTCGGGCGTCATCGTCTCGCTCTTCACCGAATGCGGCGGCCTGGAGGTCAAGCGGGACGTCAAAGAGGTGGAAGAGGGCGGCGTCAACAACTACGTCCACAAGCTCCCCGGCCGTCTCAAGTTCGACAATATCACCCTCAAGCGCGGCCTCACGATCTCCCGCTCGCTGTGGGATTGGATGATGCAGGGCCGCTACGACTGCTCGGTGCGCTGGATCAACTTCTCGATCATCCAGGGCGCACCAGGCCACAACATCGCCACCGCCCTCGGCGCCGACGTCGACATGTGGGGCTACGGCTTCGGCAAGGTCAAACACTGGGACGTCGAAGGGGCCTACCCGGTCAAGTGGAAAATGGCCGAGCTGAGTGCGTCCAGCAAGAATACGGTCATCGAAAGCATCGAGATCGCCCACCACGGCGTGTCGCTCAGTTACGAAGCGCTCACGCCGATGAGCCTGGTTTCCGCTGCGTTCTAGCCGAGCACGACAAGGACGTGTTTGGATGGCATCCGAGACGACTTTCCACACCGTCATCGAAAGAAGTGAGCGACTGCGGCGCTCACTGTCGCCGTGGACGCGTCGGCGCCTGGCGGCGGCTTCCCCGCCCCGCGCGCCGACGCTGACCGCAGCCAACGTGCGCGGGCTGCTGCAGCGCTCGCAACAGCGACTGGAACGCGCCACGGTCTGGAAGCCCGACGTCGGCTCGCTGCGGCCCGACCTGGTGCAGCGCTTCAGCCGCACGATCGCAGGCCGGTTCCAGAGCGCGCCGCTGGTAAGCGTCCGGCGCGCGCCGGCCCCCGCCGCCTTCGCCTGGGAAAGCGGCGCAGAGATGACATTGCTCGCCGGAACCGCCCCGTCTGCCCCAAGCGCGGAAACCCAACGCCTCCGCTCCACCCCCGGTGCGCCGAACGTCCTCAGCGCCGGGCAGCGCATCGAACCGCTGCGCCCGGCGGCTCCCACTACGCCGTCGTCGCGCCCAAAGTCCGCCCCCCGTCCGGCCCACCAGCCCACGCAGCGCAAGCCCATCGCACCCGGCACGCGCCTCTACACGCACGTGGAAGAGGTAGTTTCAGGAGACAAGAAGCAGGAGATAGGCAGCAAGAAGCAGGAGACAGGCAGCAAGAAGCAAGAGGCAGACGCGCAGGAGCAAGGCGCAGAAGGCGGAGCGGTTTTTCTACCGCCAGAAGTCCCCGCCTCGGAACGACCACCGGCCCCGCCGCAACCGTCCCCAGCGCCCGCCGCGCCGGTGCAGCGCACGCCCACACCCCAGGCGCGGACCGCCCAGCAAGCACCGAGCAAGAGGCAGGAGGTAGGAGGCAGGACGGTCGCGCCGCCGCCCACGCCGCGCGCGATTGCGACGCCACCGGCGGATATTGGAGCGCCGCGCGTTCAGCAGGAAGAGACGCCGCAAGCTACGCCGGTCGACATCCCTGCCCCTGCGCCCGCGGCCGAGGCGACCCCTCCACAAGCAGTTCCCATCCCGGCAGAAACGCCTGCCGCTGCCGAACTGCCATGGGTCCAGCGCGCGGTCGAACCGAAAGCGCCGCCGCAGATGCCGCCGCCTGTCGAACCACCACCGGTCCCGCCCCGCCCCCTGCGCGCGGTCGAGCAGGCCGCGTCTCCACGCGAGGCGCAAGGGGAAACGCCGCGCGCCCCGCTGCCGAAGCCGCCGGTGCAGCGCACCGTTGGAACCGAAGCGCCACCGCAGGCGGCGGGAGAGGATGCGCCCTCGGCCACGCCAGCCGACCCGACCGTCCGACACGCCGCCGCACCGCCGCAGGCCCCACCCGCCGGCATCCCCACCCCTGCACCCACACCAATGCACCGCACGCCCACACCCCAGACGGAGATCGCCCGGCAAGCACCGGACAAGAAGCAAGAGGCAGGAAGCAGGAAGCAAGGGGCAGGAAGCAAAAGGCAGGAAGTAGGAAGCAGGAAGCAAGAGAAAAAAGACGAGCTGCCTGTTACGCCGCCTGCGCAGCCCGCGCCGCGCCCCGAGCTGGTGTTGCGCCCCCCCACCCACCCGCCCGCCGAGGTTCGGCGAGAACCGCAGCCCACTGGCGAACCGGAAGCCGCGACGGCCTTGCCAGAAGCCGCGCAGGCCTTGCCAGAAGCCGCGCCGGCCTTGTCGGAAGCTGCTCCGATCCTGCCCGAAGCCGCGCCGCCCGCACCCGCGCAGCTATTGGCCCGCGACGTCGTGGCGCGGGCCACGCCCAGACCCGCCGCGCGGCGCACGCCGCTCCCGGTGATCCGTCGCAGACCGGTTGTTGTGCTCCGGTGCAGCGCACAGCGCACCACCGCCGCCGCTCCGCCGCTCGCCGCAGCGCAGGCAGCGACGGCCGGCCGCCGCCCGCAGCCGTCTCCGGCAAGCACGCCCGCGCCCACGTTGTACGCGCGCAGCCCCACCCGCTACGTCGGCGCGGACGTCTCGCTGCCCGTGTCGAGGCCCGGGGCCGCGCCACCGGCAGGCACAAGCGCGGCTGTGTCGCCGCTGGAAACGGCCGTCGACGCGTGGCGCGCCCAGATTCAACGCGAGGAGCAGATGGTCCTGCCGCCAATGCCGCGAGTAGCACCGCCACAGCCCGTCACCGCCGCACCGGTACAGCACGCATCTCGACCGACGCCGTCCCCGAGCGGCCCGCAGCCCCCCACCCCCGCGTTGGCCGGGCCGCAAGCGCAGGCCGCCGCTTCCCCCGCGCTGGCCCTGCCGCCCGCGATGGAGGTGGCACGTCCTCAACCGGCGCCGACGGTGATGGCCTCCATCGCCGAGCCGCCCCCCCAGCCGGTGGTGCAGCGGGCCGAAGGTCTGGAAGCATTGGAAGAGACGGAGGAATTGGACATGGCGGCACTGGCCCAGCGCGTCTACCCGCTGGTCAAACGCCTGCTGTCGATCGAGCGGGAGCGCCGCCCGGCAGGGCTATAAGAAATCGCAAGACGGTTTGCAAGTCAATGCGCGATGAAGGAGTTGGACGATGGCCGTGAGTGGTATAGTAGGCACGATTAACCCATTCAAGATGTTCACGCTGCCGGAATCGGCGAGCGCGCTGCTCAAGAGCCAGCAGAAGGCCAAGATCGTCACCGTCAAAAAAGACGGCGGCGCCATCAGCCCAACCGACGCGCGCTACGTCGAACTTGAGTTCCAATTCAACCCCGCCGAACTGAAAATCTCCAAGTCGGTGAAATGGGAAGCAGGCAAGATTCCTCCGGCGCGCAACGCCCCCGACCTCAAGTTCGGCGGCGGAGAATCGGCCAAATTCGACCTCAAGTTCCTGTTCGATACCTCGCAGGTGGGGCTGATCGGCACGCGGGACGTGCGCACGTACACGCAGGAGCTGCTGCGCCTGGTCATGGTCCACGGGCCGATCGACGACCGGGAAGAACCACCCTGCGTCAAGTTCCAGTGGGGCACATTCGTGCTGTTCCTGGCCGTCGTGGAGAAGGTCGACGTCACCTACACCCTGTTCGACCCCGACGGCACGCCCATCCGCGCCGAAGCCACGGTCAGTCTGGTGCAGCAGGACAAAACCGATGATTTCCCAGGCTCGATGAACCCCACCACGCGCACCGAGGCGCGCAAGACCCGCATGGTGCGTCAGGGAGAGCGCCTGGACGTGATCGCCTACCAGGAATACGGGTCGGCGGCCTACTGGCGGCATCTGGCCGAAGCCAACGGCCTGTCCGACCCGCGCGCCCTGCAGCCGGGGCAAATTTTGAGCATCCCACCGCTGCCGTAGCCAGGAAAGGACGCTATGCCAGATAACGTCGTCATCACGATCAATGGCGCAAAGCAGGCCGACGCAGAGGCCGATCTGGTCGAGGTCGTCGTCGACACGAACCTCTACCTGCCGGCGATGTTCAGCATCACCGTCCAGGATCACCTGGACCCCGCAACCGGCAAGCTGCAATACACCGACTCGGACACGTTCAAAGCGGGCAGCGAGGTCAAGATCGAGGTCGAAACGGACAGCATCCCAGAAGAAGCGATGGCGATCAAGGCCACCCTCATAATTGGAGAGATCACAGCGGTCGAGCCAGTGTTCCGTGGAGATGGTATGCCGTACTTGACCGTCCAGGGGTACGACCGCTCGCACCACTTGACGCGCGGGAAGAAAACGCGCACCTATGGCGACGCCAACCCGCAAGGCCAGGGCATCAAAGAGGACCAGATCATCAACACCATCGTCCAAGAGACCGCGGCCATTACCGGGAAATCGATCGACACATCGGGATTCAGCGCAGTCAAGTATCCCTACGTGATCCAGTACAACCAGACCGACCTGGAGTTCCTGTGGACGCGCGCGCGCCGGCTGGGGTACCAGGTCTACGTGGAAGACAAGATGCTCTATTTCCAGAAGGCCGACGCGCACCGTGGGGCAGCGAGCGACAAGCCGGCCGCGCTGCGCTGGCCGCTCACGCTGGAGAGCTTCACCCCGCGCCTGACGGTCATGCGCCAGGTCGACAAGGCCGTCGTCAAGGGGTGGGACCCGGCGACGAAGCAGCCCATCGAGGGCACGTCTTCCACGGACAGCAGCAAGACCATCCCCGCGATTGGCCTGGGGAAGAAGGGCAGCGCGCTGGCGAAGGAAGCGCTGGGCGGCACCGCCGACGAGACGACGGTCGACCGTCCGGTACTGACCGTCGACGAGGCGAAGGCGATGGCCGCCGCGCGCTTCGCAGAAGCGGAGGGGCAGTTCATCCGCGCCGACGGTGCGTGCCGCCAGGGCGACCCGCGCTTGATCGCCGGGCGGCAGGTGACGATCGAGGGCGTGGGCGAGCGGTTCGGCGGCGACTACTACGTCACCGAAGCGCGCCACACGTGGAGCGCGGGCAAATACCACGTCACGTTCAGCGTCACCGGGCGCACACCCAACACCGTCAGCTATCTGCTCGGCGGCAACGAGGGGCACGACAAGGACCGCATCTTCGGCGTGGTGACCGCCAAGGTGGTCAACCTGGAGGACCCGGAGAACCTGGGGCGCGTGCAGGTGATGTTCCCCTGGCTGCCCAAGTACAAGGACGCCGACCTGGCCAGCAATTGGGCGCGCATCGCCGCGCCGATGGCCGGGATCGAGCGCGGGTTCCTCTTCCTGCCGGAGGTCGACGACGAGGTACTGGTGGCGTTCGAACACGGTGACCTCAACCATCCCTACGTCGTCGGCACGCTGTGGAACGCCAAAGACAAGCCACCCGCCGGCACCAAGGACTCGGTCCTCGCCGGCGACAAGAAGAAAGTCGACCAGCGCGTCATCCGCTCGCGCAGCGGCCACCTGATCGTCCTCGACGATACCGAGGGCGAAGAGCAGATCGTCGTCCAGGACAAAACGACGAAGAACAGCATCGTCATCAGCTCTAAGGAGAACACGCTGACGGTCACGCTGGAGGGCGACCTGGTCATCACTACCAAGGGCGCGGCGAGCATCACCGCCGACAAGGCGATCACCATCGAGACAAAAGACGCGATCACGCTCAAGAGTACCAAAGACGTGAGCATCGACTGCCAGAACTTCAACGTCAAGGCCAAGTCCAACGCCAAGGTGGAGGCGACGGCCAACGTCGAGTTGAAGGGCACGGCCGGCGCCAAACTGGAGGGCGCGCAGGTGGGCATCCAGGGCCAGGCGATGGTCGAGATCAAGGGCGGCCTGATCAAGCTCAACTGATCGAGGAGGATACGGATGGGACAACCCGCAGCGCGAATGGGCGACATGACCGCCCACGGCGGCACGATCGTGGCGGGCTTTCCGACGGTGCTGATCGGCGGAATGCCTGCAGCGCGCATGACCGATATGCACGCCTGCCCCATGGTCACCGGCGTGGTGCCGCATGTCGGCGGCCCAATCATCCAGGGCAGCGCCACGGTGCTGATCGGGAACCTGCCCGCGGCCCGCGTGGGCGACCAGGCTACTTGCACCGGCCCACCCGATACGATCATCCCGCCGGGATGCCCAACCGTCTTGATTGGCTGATAGGAAATGACAAACGATAAAATAACTCGGGAAAAGGAATTTTTGGGGCGCGGGATCGCGTTTCCGCTGCGCGTCAACGCGCGGGGTGAAATTGCCCTGGTGGGCGGCGCAGAGGACATCGAGCAATCGGTACGCATCATTCTGAGCACGCGGCCCGGTGAGCGCGTCATGCGCCCGGAGTTCGGCTGCCGCGTCCACGAACTGCTCTTCGAACCGCGTGACGCCGCCACCCAGGCCCTGGTCCAGCAGTACGTGGGCGACGCGCTGCGCCGCTGGGAACCGCGCATCGACGTGCAAAGCATCGACGTCTTCACCGACGATACGCTGGACGGCGCCATCCTCGTCGAGATCAGCTACTTGATCAAACCCACCCACGACCAGCGCAGTATCGTCTTCCCGTTCTTCCTGGTGGGAGAAGAAGAATGGTAGCAGGTAACGGCTCAGGCAACTCGCCTGAGCCGTACCCGGCCCGAAAAAGGGAGGAATTGGGGTTTCGAGAGCGGCGAAGCCGCTCTCGAAACCCCAGCCCTCCCTCCCCTCGCGGGGGTAGAAAGGCAACTGCGAAGCGAAGCTGAGCAGTTACGAGGCACGTAGATTAGTAATCAGGAGCAGAATATGCCACTGCCAGCGCCTAATCTGGATGATCTGCGGTTTCAACGGGACCTGGTCGATAGCGCCCGCAAGCGTATCGTTCACTATTGCCCGGAGTGGACCGAGTACAATCTGAGCGACCCGGGCATTACGTTGATCGAACTCTTCGCCTGGATGACGGAGTTGATCGTCTACCGGCTGAACCAGGTGCCGGAAAAGAACTACGTCGAGTTCCTCAACCTGCTCGGCATGCAACGTCAGCCAGCCAGCAGCGCACGCACCGACCTGACCTTCTGGCTCTCCGTCTCCCTGCCCATCAGCGCAGAGAACGAGACCCCGGTCGTCGTCCCTGCCGGCACGGAGGTGGTCTCCCGCCAGGTGGGGGACGAGGAGGCGGTCATATTCACCACCGACCGCCAGCTGACGATTTTGCCGCCTAAGCTGACCCAACTGCGACGTGAGGCGGATTTCCACAAGAACTACCTGCCGCGTCTGGGCGTCGAGACGTTCTACGCCTTCGACGAAATCAGGCCCAAACCGGGCGACACGTTCTACCTGGGCTTCGAAGAAGAGCGGAACATCAGCGGGCACATTCTCGAACTCGCCTTCGAGTGCGAGCGTACCCGCGCCGTCGGCGTGCGCCGCGAAGACCCGCCCTGGGTCTGGGAGTGCTCGATGGGCGATGGCGCCTGGGAGGAGATCGCCCCCAGCTCACGCCAGGGCGAGAAGGACACCACCGGCGGCCTCAACAACCCCAAGGGCAAGCTGACGCTCTACCTGCCGATGGGCATGCGCCCCCAACCGGTCTATGGGCGCAACGCCTTCTGGGTGCGCTGCCGGCTCGAACAACGCCGCCCCGAGCAAGGCATGTACACCGAATCCCCACGCGTGGCGAGCGTCGTCGCCCACACGCTCGGCGCGACGGTCCCTGCAACCCACGCGGTGATCCTGGAACGGGAGGAGCTGGGCCGCAGCACCGGCGATCCCGGCCAGTCCTTCCGCCTGGAATACGCGCCGATCCTGGCACTGGCAGACGGGGAAACGGTCGAGGTCGAAGAAATGCGCGCGGGCGAGCTCGTCTTCGTCCCCTGGAGCGCAGTGGACAACTTCGCGCACTCGACCCGCTACGACCGCCACTTCGTCGTCGATACGGACGGCGGCGCGGTGCACTTCGGTCCGTCCGTGCGCCAGCCAGATGGCACGGTGCGCCAGTACGGTCGCGTGATCGAGAACGGCCGCCGCATCCGCTTCACGCGCTACCGACGCGGCGGCGGCGTGCCGGGCAACGTGCCCACCGACGCGCTCCAGGTGCTCACAACCTCGCTGGCCTACGTCTCCCGTGTCACCAACCTACGCCGGGCCACGGGCGGGCGGGACCCCGAAAGCCTGGACGAGGTCAAGGCCCGCGCCCGCCGTGAGTTGCGCGCGCAACTGCGCGCGGTCACCGCCGAGGATTACGAGCACCTGGCCATGAGCGCCAGCCGCTCCGTGGCACGCGTCAAGTGCAATGCGCCCACCGGCAGCCGCGACAGCACATTGCCACCGGGGTCGGTGCAGATTCTGATCGTGCCCGCCGCCGCCGACGCGCTGCGCGCCGGCGACCTGTCGCGCTTGCAGGTGGACGAAGCGCTGGCGCGCACGGTCGAGGAGCACCTCGACCAGTACCGCCTGCTGACGACCACCCTGCGCATCGGTGAACCGACCTACATCGGCGTCCAGGTGCGCGCCGAGATCATCCCCTCCGAGTACAGCCTCCCGGAAGCGGTCAAAGCCCGCGTCGCCGAACGACTGAAGGCGTTCATCGCGCCCCTACCCTTGCCGGAAGAGCCGGAACGGACGGACGAGTTAGCAGGCGAGAACTGGGAGGGCTGGCCTTTCGGACGCAACCTGTACGTCGCCGAGCTGTTCTCGCTGATCCAGCGCGTGCCCGGCGTCAAGCACGTGCTCGACGTGCAAGTCAGTACGCGCACGGTGATCCCCTCACGCGAGGTGCCGCCGGACGTGGAGCAAACGGACGCGGAGATGCCACCGCTGAAGCGGTTGGAGCAAACGGTCATTCGCGTGCCCGCCGACGCACTGCTCTGCTCGCTCGACCACCAGATCGAACTGCACGCGCTGGAAGAGGACGAGGGGGAATGAGCCAATGACCGCTCCCGCCGTCGTAGGTCACGTTGCCAATGTTGGCCGCCGCTACCCCGGCGAAACGGTCGCGTTCCACACCCGCATCCGGGTGAGCGAGCCGCTCTCTGCCCCCACGTTGCGGGTCTCGCTGCCCCGCGAATGCGTGCTAGAGACGTACCGGGCCGTGGCGGGATTCGCCGGGGCTACCCCCAGCGTCGAAGTGGACCAGGAGCAGAACCACTATATGACGTGGACGTTCGACGGGGACGTAGCGGCCGGAAGCGAGCACGAGTGCGTGACCGTCTGCCGCATCGCGCCCGCCGGGCGGGACGTGAGGCTAGAGAGCCGGGCCGTCCTCACCGGTGCAGACGCTGCGCCGGTGGCCGAGGAAACGCTGGCATTGAACGTGGAAGCACAGGGGCGCTACCTGCGCTACCTGCCCGAAGTGTACGAGCAAGATGAGTTGATGGGACGCTTCTTGATGCTCTTCGAGAGCTTCTGGGGCCCCATCGAGACACAAATCGACCACGCGCATTGTTACTTCGATCCGCAGATGGCGCCGGCCTCCTTCCTACCATGGTTGGCTTCGTGGATGAATGCGACCCTCGACGACCGGCTGCCGGAGGAGCGTCAGCGGCTGCTGCTCCAGGCAGCGGTCCCGCTGTACCGCCGGCGCGGGACGAAAGAGGGACTAGAGCAGTATCTGGATCTGTACACCGGCGGCACAGCACACATCGTCGAGCACCGCGCACAGGATTTTGTCCTGGGGCCGGCGGCCCACCTGGGACCGGGCATCGCGTTGGGGCGGACGAACGTGCCGCACACGTTCACCGTCGTCCTCACCCTGCCGCCGGTCGGCGCGCCGAGCGGGAGCGACGAGCAAGCGGTCGCGGCGCTCGAGGAGCAGCGCCGCCGCGTCATCCAATCGATCATCGAGACCGAGAAGCCGGCTCACACGGGGTACACCCTCCACTTAGAGGTAAAAGAGATATGACCAAAAAAGACTGGCTGCAAGCATTTCCAACCAGGCGCATCAAGCCTTTGGACGGGCTGGCCGTGACGGCCGAGGTTTGGGAGGAAGAGCAAACGTACCACCGCCAGCGGCAGCGGTTCCACGCGATGCTCGAACACGGGCCGGGGATCGTCACCGGGCTGGAGGTGATCGCCAGCGACCCGCCTGATACGGCGGTCTACGTCCTGCCGGGCATCGCCGTCGATCCGCAGGGCCAGAGCATCGTCCTGGTCGAGCCGGTGACCTACGACGTCGGGCAGAGCGCCGAGGGGTTGCTGTACGTGCTGTTGAGTTATGGGGAGAGCCGCCCGCGGGCCGCCGAAGACGCCCCGCCGGACGCCCCCCGCTACGTTCACGCCGAGTACAGCATCGAAGCGCGCGAAACGTGGCCCGACACCCCGTGCGTGGAGCTGGCCCGCGTCCGGCGGCAGGGCCACGGGGCGGCCATTTTCAACGCCCAGGATACCGCCTTCCCCGGCCCCAACGAGATCGACCTGCGCTTCCGGCGCGAGATCGGCGCGCGGCCGCAGGAGGCGGCGGCAATGGCCGTCAGTTACTTGGGCGGCGGGCGCACCGACGTGCGGCACGGGCAGGGCGCCAGCCACGTGGCCCGCGCCTTCAACCGCAGCGAGCCGCACACTCGCCTGCACGTCGACCACAACGTGCCCCTCGGGCCGGGCCTGACGGCCTACACGCTGCTCTACCTGGTCGGCCAAGGCTCTTTCCAGCTCAGCCGAGAGGAAATGCAGGCACTGTACGCCTTCATGCAGGGCGGTGGAACGGTGCTGATCGAGAGCTGCCGCCACGACACGGCCGAGGGCGAGCCGCCTGCCGACACCTACTTCTACAATCTGATGGGCGACCTGGGCCTGCAACTGACGGAACTGCGCTCGGACCAGCGCCTGCTGCGCGAGCCGAACCTCTTCGCCGCTCCCCCGGCCGGATTCGAGACGCAGGGCGCGCCGAAGGTGATCGTGAGCGAGGAGGCCATCTTCAGCACGTACGACTATGGCTGTCTGTGGCAGGGGGAGCGCCGCGGACGGTCGGCATCGCGGGAGGAGATTCGCGCCGCGCTGGAATGGGGCGCGAACATCGTCGCCTACGCCGTCGCCCGCCGCCGGCGCGTCAGAAGAGACGCACAAGAACGATGAGCGCATATTTGGAATTGGAAATTGTCGATAAAGAGGGATGGCGCAAACGGTACGCGCTAGAAAAAGCCATCACCCACGTCGGCAGCGCGCCCGGCAACGACATCGTGCTGGAAGAATGGCGGGGAGCCGGCGTCGCGCCGCGCCACGTGCAGATCATCACCCTCCCATCGGACAACCGGCGCTGTCGGCTGGTGAACCTGGGCGGGCTGCCGGTCCTGGTGACGGGTCTTGAGCGGCGCGCCATCGCCCCGCGCGCCTCGGGCGAAGTGGCCGTGGGGGAAAGCATTCAGATCGGCGAGTTCTCCTTCATCCTGAGCGGTTCTGACGGCAGGGCAAGCGCCGCTCCGGTCGAAAGCGCAGCGGTCGCCCACGCGCCTGCGGTGGTCGCGGGGCAACCCGTGCCGCCGCCCTCTCCGGTCGAACGCCTGGCACAAGCCCCAATGATGGGCAGAAGTTCCGGCGTGATCGGGCTGGAACTGTCGCTGGCACGAAGTGACCTGGAGCCGGGCCGGCCGATCGAGGGCGTGGTCAAACTGACCAACAAGGGCGAGAAGACCGGCGTGCAGTTCAAAATCGAGCTGGAGGGGTTAGGCGCCGAGTTCTACGAAATCGGTCCGGCGCCGATTCTGTTCCCTAACGCCGAACGGGACGTGACGCTCACGCTCAGGCACTCGTGCAGCCCGCACCCACCCGCCGGGGAGCGCCAGATTCTGGTGCGTGTCACCGCCCCCGAGGCCTATCCGGGAGAGGTTGCCACGGTCTCTCAGACCATCCGCATCGTGCCCTATTACGAGCACGCGGTGCGCGTGGAACACGTGGAGTGATGCCCATGGGGGAGTTCGATTGGGTCGTCTTCATTTTCCGCGCCTTGGTCGTCGTCTGCATCGTGCTGGCCATCGCCATCGACGTCAATTTGATCCTGGCGATTTTGCGCCTGCAGGAAAGGCGCTACCAGAAAACGATGCGCGTCGAGTTGCGCAACCTGGGTAACACGACCACGCCCTACCAACTGCGCGTGGAAGAGACAGACGCCGCGCTCGTGTTCTTGTTCGATCTGGAAGAGGAGAGCGAGGAACCCACGTTGGAGGCTGCGCCGGAGCCACCACAAAAGCCTGCGGAGGCCAAGAAGCCCGGCGTCGATTTGAAGCAGGCCCAACAGACTGCCGGAAAGGTGCGCGGGGTGAGCTATTTCGTCTCCAACCTGCTGGGGACGCTGGCCAGTATCCTGCCGAACTCGATGGCGGGGCCGCTGCGGAGTTGGGCCGGGAAGCTGCGCCAACAGCAAGCCGCGGTGAGCCGCGTCGAGCGCGCACCGCGCCAGGCGACCAGCCGGGCGCGCGAGGCCGGGCGCGGGTTCAGAATCGGCCGGCGGAAGGCCCCGGCCACTGCGGGCGCGCCCAGGCCCGCCCCCGCACCGAGAGCGCAGTCCGCACTGAGGGCCGGCGCCACGTGGCGGCGCACCCCTGCCGTCGAACCGGGGGAGATGTTGAACATCAACCTGTGGGTGCGCCCCGCCGGCAGGCCGCACCAGGCCGCCGTGTACCCCTTCGTGCTCCTATCGCGGGCGGTCGGCCCGAGCGATCCTTCACTACGGAGAGACGCCTGTGACGTCCACATCGAGGGGGTCTCCTGGCTCCGCCACGCCCTGCCGTTCATTTTGTTCGCCGGATTGGTGATTGTCGAAGTCGCGTTGTTGTGGTGCTTACTGACGGAAACGAGGATTTTAGGGTAAGGGAGAGGGCATCTCATGCCGGCAAACGAACAGTTAGAGATCATCAGCCCGAGTGGAGAGATCACATTCTTCGAATTGGACCCTCGGAAAGGCGTGGCAAACGTCGGGCGGCACCCGGATAACGACATTGTCATCGATGCGCCAGGGGTGGCCCCGTTCCACGCGCTGCTGGACTGTAACCAGAGGCCCTACCGGTTGATGCTTCTCAGCGCCGAGGGAGGCGCCACCCTGCACGGAGAAACGCTCTCACCCAACGCCTCCGTCGACCTGAACCCGTGGGACAGCCTCGAAGTGGGGGGCTACACGGTGATCTTGCTGGACAACGCGGTGCCCGCCGGCGCGCCGCCGCCTCCACCGCCTCCCGCCGCTGCGCCGCGCGTTCCGGTTCAGTCCGCTCCAGGCGTGCCGGCGACGATCCCACCTCCGCCGACTGAGGTACCGGTACGCCGTGGTGCTCCCTTCCCCGACCAGACCGACGACGTGGTCATTGTCGATCTGTCGGAGCGCGAGTGGACCATCGATGTGGAGCAGAGCGCCACATGCCTGACGAGCATCACCAACGGCGGCGACATCGTCGCCTCGTTCTACGTCCACGTCGAGGGCGTGCCGCAGGGCTGGGTCGTCACCGCACCGGCAGAGGTCAACCTCAACGAGGGGGAACGGGCCACCGTGACCGTCTCCATCACCCCGCCGCGCCATCCCTCCAGCCGTGCAGGCACGTACCCCATCGCCGTGATCGTGGCCTCGTCCAACTATCCGGGCCACGTCAGCCAGCGCAGCGCCACACTGACCCTCAACCCGTACTACGAGTTCGCCGTGGGCGAACTGTCGCCCCGCGAGCAGACCGTCGGTTGGCGCGATCCAACCGGCGAGGTGACGCTCAATCTGGTCAACAAAGGTAACAGCGACGCCACTTTCCGATTGGACGGCACAGATGACCGGCGCGTGCTCAACTTCGAGTTCGAAGTACCCGGCGAGGACTCCAGGCTGGCGCGCCAGGCCGAGATGCGCCTCCCGCCGGAGCAGACCTTCGGCATTCCCACAAACGTCACCAGCACATCGCGGCCGCTCTTCGGGCTGCACAAACAGCGCCACCCCTACACCATCTCCGTCGCCATGGTGCAGGGCGAGCAGTCGCCGCGCGCGCTGATGGGCGAATTGCACGTGCGGCCGCTCATCGGCCCCATCCTGATGGCATTCCTCGCCCTCGTGCTGGGGCTGCTGATCATCTTGATCTTCCGGCCCAAGATTCACAGCTTCACCTACCGGTACAGCGGCATCATCTACCCCGGCGAAACGATCACCCTGGCGTGGGAGGCATCGCCCTTCACCCAACTGGTGATCCAAGAGGACTGGCTCGAATCGGGCGGCAGCTCGACCGTCATTCTCGGCCCCGACGAGCGGCAGCGTTCGGTCAACCCGCAAGAGACCACGCGCTACACGCTGATCGGCAACAATATCCTCTCGCGCATCATCCAGTTCCTCGAAGTGACGCGCCAGTTGGAAACGTTGGGAGCCGACGGCATCGTCCACGTGGGCGTGCTCTACGCCGCCATCAACGAATTCGACGTGATGCCATCGAGCATCGTGGAAGGGGAAACCGTGACGGTGTTTTGGGACGTAGCGGACGCCGACGCCATCGAGCTGCTGCGCAACGGCGTGCCCGTTCAGCTTGCCGAGGGGCAGGTGCAGTACACCGACGCGCCGGTAACCAGCCCGACGATCTACACCCTGCGGGTGCGCAGCAACTTCAGCGACCGCGCTCCCGACGAGTGGGACGAAGAGATGGCACGCGACGTCATCGTGCGCCCGCCCACCGCAACCCCTCTGCCCCAACCGTCCATCGTCCAGTTCGACGTCTCACCCCGCGAAGTGTACGCCGGCAAGAGTGTCACCATCACCTGGGAGGTCGACGCCGAGAGCGTGCTGATTTTGGGCGGGCCTGAACCGGTGGCGAGCAATTCTCAGACCGGGTACGAAGTGCAGACACTGCCCCAGCCGGGGACCTTTTCCTACCGGCTGACCGCCACCTACGCAGATAACACGGGCCAACAAGACCCGACGATTTCCGAAGAGGTGATCGTCGTGCGCGTGTTGGAGCCGCCGACGCCGACGCCCGCGCCCGTGCCCCCCACCATCACCAGCTTCGAGATCGTGCCCGTCCAGGTGACCCAGGGCGGGAGCGCCCAACTGGTGTGGTCGGTCAGCGGCGAAATGGTGCGTATGGACATTTCCTACGCAACGCAGGGAAACGTGATCTTCGCCGGCACGAACAAGTCGGGGAGTTTCCCCGCGCCGCACGTCGACACGGTGGGCATCCACACGTACATTCTGACCGTCTACGACGCGAACGACGAGGCCACCAGCCAGACGAAAGTGCTCACCGTCATCGAACCGCCGCCGCCGCCTACGGCGACGCCCCTGCCGTTGGCGGTGACGTTCGAGGCGCAGGGGCTGCGGCCGGGCGTCGACGTGGTGACGCCGATCAACGTGACCGTCAACAGCCGCACCTACAGCGTGGCTCCCGGCACGAAGGTCAAACTCACCTGGCAGATCGACAACGCCGACACCCCCGAGGTGACCATCAGCCGGAACGGCACGCAGATTCACAGCCAAGTCGGCCCCACCGGCATCTACGAGGACACAGACGCCATCTACGCGACGACACAGTACCAGCTCCACGCCGAGTACGAAGGGCTGAGCGCAGACGCGCTGGTCAGCATCGTTCCGTTGGACCTGGACGTGCCGCCGCCGCCCTACGACGTCGATGGGGCACTCACGGCCTCGAACACGCTGTCGGTCACCTGGAAGTACACGCCACCGGAGAACGTGTACGCGATCACCGGTTTCGTGGTGTGGCGCGCGCCCGATCCCTACACGCTCTTCACGCCGGTCGCGGAAACCACCGATACCGCGTGCGATCCGCAATGTGGGTGGGAAGATACCGTCACGCCGAACTGCGGCTATGCCTACTACATCACCGCCATCTACCTCGACCGGTACGGGGACCGTCAAGAGACGGAACCCAGCGCGGAACGGTTCTACAGCGGCCCGTGCCCTACACCGACGCCGTGACGGGCTGAAATATTCGGCCACGAAGGCACTCATATGAAACGAAAGAATCGTCCCAAGGGCTTCGTCAATCGAGCACCAGCCAGTTTCATCTCGACTCTGGTCCTGGTATGCGCTTTGGCTGCCCTGACCACGCCGGTCGGGGCAGGTTCGACTCTGAACCAGGCACTCGATCCCCTCTCGCCGCGTTCCCCGGCCGCTGACCTGCTCGTGCTCAGCCAATCCGCTCAGACCAGCAGCGGCACGCCCGGCATCGTCTACAACGGTGGGACGGTGACGTATACCCTGACGCTCGAAAATCAAGGCTCGACAGCCATCACCAACATTCTGGTCAAAGACTTCCTGCCGCGCGAGGGCGAGACGGTCTATTACCTGCAAAACACAGCCTGCGTCACGCCCGACTATGCGTGTACGCCGATCGACAAGACCTACGAAATTCCCCTCCCGTCGGGCAACACCGTTGAAGTGGCAGCCACACGCGAGATTAGTTGGAGCATCCCCAGCCTGGGCCCCGGCGCATCCGTCGCGCTCCGCTTCGTCGGGCAGGTGCTCGGGCAGCCCGACGGGACGGTCTTCACCAACAACGCCGAAGCCACCTACAGCGGGAACGTTGTCCGAAGCGCCCCGCTGAGCCTTACCGTGGTCGTACTGGTCGACGTCAGCGGCGAGGCGGGCATTTCCACAGTGCCGACGTGGTTCTCCCAGGACGTCGGCGGCACGATCAGCCAGGACTGGGGCGACTTCGACCGCGATGGACTGCTGGACCTGGCGCTGGGTTCCTCGATCGGCGTCTCGGTCTACCGTAACGACGGCGAGAACCTGAGCGAGACACCCGTCTCCACCGCCGCCGATGACCCCTACCGCCCGGCCTACGGCGTGCGCTGGGCCGACGTGATCTCCGACATCGCGGGATGCCTGGAACTGGTCGTCGTAGGCGATAGCGTGAACCACAGCTCCATCGGCGCGGGCATCAACTACGTCTACCACTACGACGGCAGCACCTTCGTCGAAGTCAGCAGCTTCCCCAGCGCCTACCAACTGGTGCGCCTGGAGCCAGGCGATGTCGACGCCGACGGGGACGTCGACCTGATCGGCAGCACCAACGCCATCAATGCCCCCTGCAATGTCACCCTCTACCTCAACGACGGGAGCGGCAGCTTCGGCACCGAAGCTTGTCTCAGCGAGTACGCCACCGCCGCGCTCGCCGCCGGCGACTACGACCGCGACGGAGACCTCGACCTGGCGGTGGGCGCATTCCCAGGAACGATCCAGCTCATCCAAAATGCCGGCCCCGTCTCCCCCGACGTCAATCCCTTCGACACAGACGCACCCATCCTGCTGGAAAGTTTCCTGGAATACATCCCCTACGACCTGGCCTGGGGCGATTTCGACCAGGACACCGATCTGGACCTGGCCGCAGCATACCCGATCCAGCGCGCCGCGCAGGTGTACCGGAATCAGAGCGCCGTCCTGACGCCGTTCCAATCGCTGACTACCGGCCCGTTTCTGACCCCTCTCGCCATCGATTGGGGCGATTTCAACGGTGACGGTCAGTTGGAACTGACCGTGACGGATTCCCCCCCCGCTTTCTACGCCTACGACGCCACACAAGACCGCTTCGAGCGCTGGGAGCTCGACCTGCCGGATAACAGCGGCCAGATTTGGAGCGTGCGCGGCATTGACCTCTACAACCAGGCCAACCTCGACCTGGTCATGACCAACCGTGACGGCCCCAGCCAGATTTACCCGGCCTTCTCCCCCAACCTGGAGCCCCACCTGACCGAAATCACCCCCGTGGGCTGGGGGAGCAACAGCGTGGCCTGGGGCGACGTGGACAGCGACGGCGGGTTGGACCTGCTCTTCGGCAGCAGCCCGGCGCCGAACTCGTCCAGCTACCTCTACCACAACGTGGACGGCACGTTCCCCACCGGGCAGGGCCTCGCCGACGGATTCGGCCCTCACGTGGTCGCTTTCGGCAACGTCGAGCAAGATACGGTGCTCGATATGGCCATCGGCGCGCCTGCCGCGCTACTGGTCTACCTGGACGGCGCAATCACGTCTCCCATCGACGTGCCCTCCGAGCAGGCGATCCTCAGCCTGGCGTGGGCCGACCCCGACGACGACGGCCGCCTCGACCTGTTGGTGGGCTACGCGGCCGATGATGGCGGACTGGGGCGCGTCGCCTTGTTCCACTTCGATGGCGCGACGGCCACGACATCCTTCACCGCCACCACCGCCGGCGGCGTCCGCGGCCTGGCCTGGGCCGACGTCGACCGCGACTACTACCTGGACTTTGCCGCCGTCACCGACGCAGGTGCGCTGCAACTGTACCGCAACACAGGCGACGGCGCCTTCGAGCTCGACTGGCAATCGCCCTCCCTGACCGCCCCTCGCGCGGTGGCCTGGGCCGACGTCGACGCCGACGGCGACCTCGACCTGGCAACCGGGCACTACGGCACACAGGACCTGGTCTGGGAAAACGACAACGGCGCATTCGAACCCACCCCTATCGGGCCGTCGGACGGCAAGACCACCTGTCTGGCCTGGGGCGATTGGAACAACGACGGCTACCCCGAACTGGCCGTGGGCACCGACGACCGGCAGCGGGACGTCGTCTACGCCAACCTCGGCAGCGAGCCCGGCGCGCTGCGGCTCTACCCACTGTGGCAGAGCGAGAGCGCCGCCGCCACCGGAGGCCTGGCCTGGGGCGACGCGGACGGCGATGGCGATCTGGACCTAGCCGTCAGCCGCAAGGGCGGTTCACGCAGCGGCTTCTACGAGAATACGATGTGGCCCGCCGCACACTTCACCGGCCTCAACACGCTGCTCGATCCGGCCTTGCCCAACACCCCCGCCTACGTCTCCGTCGCGCGGCCCGGCACGACCCCGGATGCCTATTTCTACGCCTCGCCCGAACTGGTGACCGGCCCTAATCACCCCACCGTCACCATCGCCTACCGGCTCTTCGACCCCGAGGCCGTGCCCGCAGCCGAAACGTTCTTCGAGTATTCGCTGGACGGCGGGGGGACATGGGCGGTAGCTGCCCCCGACGCCGCCTCGCCCCTGCCCACCAACGAGACGAGCCGTTCCGGCACGCCACACACCTTCGTTTGGAACGCCCGCGCCGACGTCGCCATCAGCGACGACGCCCGCTTCCGCGTCCGAGCCATCCACCAGGACCCCGTGGGCAACTCGCAGCGCGCCACCAGCGTCGGCGTCAGCCCACCTTTCCGCATCCGCAGCCTGGACTGCTATTGGCCTGCCGGCGCAGGGATTATTGTCAGCAACGTGCACCCCGAACTGGGCGAGGAGATCATTCTCACCGCCACGTTGGACTACGGCAGCGGACAGATCAACGCTACGTGGGATATGGGGGACAGCACGCTCCAGTATGGCTGGACCATCACGCACACGTACACCAGCCACGCCATCTACACCACGATCCTGCGCCTGGACGGGCCGGCCTGCCCCGTAGCGCGGCCGGCGTATGCGCGGGCCGACATCACCGTCGGTTTGGGGTACCTGGCCAACAAAATCTACCTGCCGCTGGTGTCGCGCTCGTCGACTGCGGCGCGCCTGGCTCCGGCCCCTGCCGTGCCAGAGGCTGCACCTGTGCAGATCGTGTCGGGGCAAACCATTCCTACCCCTGCCCCAATGCCACCCGCACCCGCACAGGCGACATCGAGTACAGAAGACACCGCGCGCGCCGCCACGATGGAGAGCGACCTCATCCAGGTCAGCCGGAACCGGATCGGGTTCCAGAACCAGCCCACCATCAACAGCGACGGCCGCTACGTGGCCTTCTGGTCCACCGGCGACTTCGATTCGTCGGGCCAGCGCAGCAACCCCGACGGGAACATCGAGATATTCCTGGCCGAAATCGAATCCGTCAAAGAGATCAGCTACACGCAAGTCACCAGTTCCACGGGCAGTATCCTCGGCGGGTTCAGCCTCTACCCAGACATCGACGCTGCCGGCAACACGGTCGCCTTCTTCTCCGACGGCGATTTGATCGAAGGCGAAAACGCCGACCTGAACTTCGAGATCTTCGTGGCCGAAATCAACAACGGCATCCCTTACCTGACCCAGGTGACCCACACCCCGCGCGGCGTCAACATCATGCCGTCGATCAGCAGCAACGGGCGCCGCGTCGTCTTCATCTCCAACCAGGATTTGGACGGCGGGCGCAATGCCGACGGCAACCAGGAAGTCTTCGTCGCCGAGCTCGACAACGTGGGGCAAGTCAGTGCCATCGTCCAGACCACCGACACGTCCGACTGCTTCAACGACCGGCCCTCGCTCAGCCAGGACGGGCGCTTCGCGGCCTACGTCTCCAACTGCGACGGCAACCGCGAGATCCGCCTCGTCGAGTTCGACAGCAGCGGCCAGGCCGTCGCCACGCTCCCGGTGACCGATTCCGCATCGGGGTACAGCGACAACCCGTCCATCAACGGCGATGGCAGCCGCATCGCCTTCGTCTCTACGATGGGCGACGCCGCAGGCCCGGCCCAAGTCTACGTGACCGAGATCGATACCGGCGGGCCGGACGTCCTGTCGGTGGCAGCAGTAACCGACGACGACAAACACAAAGCCCACCCCGCCATCAGCGCCGACGGCCTGCGCCTGGCCTACATCCGCATCGAGTCGCCCACCGTCCGCCGCCTCAGCCTCTACGACGTCCAGAATCGCAACGAAGTGCTGTTGGACACCGGCGACGATAACGTCTACCCCGCACTAGACGCGGACGGGCGGGGCATGGCCTTCATCGCCAACTGGGACGTACTCATCACCTACCCGCCGGACATCGATTTGAGACTCACCAAGGCCGCCTCCCCGGCCATCGTGGGGGCCGAGGACCCTCTCACCTACACGCTGTCGGTCACCAACCAGGGCAGCGCGGCGATAGCGGGCAGCATCATCAGCGATACCCTGCCCTACGGCGTCGCCGCGCAGTTGCCGGAGGACCTGGCCGACTACGTCGACGACGACGGCACGATCAGCGGGTTTGGCGGCGGCACGCCCAACGGCGCAAGCTGGGACCCGGATGCCGCCGTATTGACGATGGACGACCCCTCCAGCGGCGAGGTCTACTTCGACTCGCGGGTGATGCACAGAGGGAATGGCGCGCACGGCTGGAACTCCGTGGCCCTGCTGCCCGAGCGGCCCATCGGTATGCCTATGCCAGACAACAACACCTTCGAGACCGGTTACCCCACCGGGAATGTGGATATGGCAGACAACGCCCTCTTGCTGCACTTCGACGACCTGGTCAATTCGGAAGTCTTCCTGGACACGTCGGGGGGCGGGCACGATATGACTTGCCCGATGGCGAGCTGCCCCGCCGCCGGTCAGGAGGGCGTGCTGGGCAACGCCCTCACGTTCGACCCGGCATACCACCAATCGATCACCCGCGACAACACCGACCCCGCCACCAGCTCGGACCTGGTGCTGGCAAACGATTTCACCATCGCCCTGTGGGCCAATCCAGAGAGCATCGACCGCCACGCGGTGATGATCTCCAAGCACGTCTACATCCCCTCGGGAGACGGGGACGTGGTGCATTTCGGCATCAACAGCGGCCTCTACCGCTTCAAACTGCGGGACGTGGTCCACGAGGAGGGCGCAGCGCAAACCGGCTGGCAGCACCTGGTCGTCGTCGGGCGCACCATCGACGCGGGCACGCGCACGGAGGTGGCGCTGTACCGGAACGGCGACGTGTTGTGGGCACACACGTACAACACCATCGCCGACGACGTGGCCGACGGGATGTGGGGCGTGGGGAACGACTTCGATGGCGAGTACGGAGCCGACAACTTCTTCGACGGCGGCATCGACGAGGTGGCAGTCTTCAACCGGGCGCTGGATGCCCAGGAGGTGGAGGACATCTATCTGCGCGGCGCGCTGCGGGTGCGCTTCCAGGTGCGCTCGTGCGACCAGGTCACCTGTCCGAACCAGGTCTTCGTCGGCCCAGACCGGACGAGCGCCACCTATTACCCCGCCTACAACGCCGACACCGTGCTCTACTACGAAAGCTTCGAAGATGACAACGGCGGCTATACGCACAGCGGCGCTCAGGACGAATGGCAGTGGGGCGACCCGCTGATCTGGCCCTCCGATTGCGCCTCAGGGCAGGCGTGCTGGGGTACGGACTTGTTCGGCAATTACAACGACTATGCGAATCAAACGCTCCAGTCGACCAATATCTCGCTGGACGGCGCTCTGCCCGGCGCTACGATAACCGTCGAATGGTGGCAAGCATGGTTTGTCGAGTCTGCTTGGTACGACCAGGCCTACGCCGAAATCAGCACCGACGGCGGTGCGACGTGGCAGAGGATGTGGACCCACACCACATCTACTACACAGGTTGGATGGACCCGTATGACGTACAGTTTCCAGGCCACGGCCAATCAGACGGTCGTGCTGCGCTGGCATCTGAACACCGACTACTCGGTGACCTATCCCGGCTACTACATCGACGCCGTGCGCGTTACCGCGTCGCAACCTCCCGGCACGTTCGACGATGACTACTTCGGGCGCTATCCCCCGGCATTCCTGGTCAACGTGCCCCAGGAGCGGCCGTATTTTCAGTATCGCGCCTACTTGAACACCTATGACGATACCCAGGTCCCCGAGATCCCCAACATCACCGTCAGCCCACAGGTCAACTGTGCCGGAACCTCTGCCGTCGCCTGCTACCTCGATCCCTACGTGCCGCTCGCGCAGGGCAGTACCGTTACGTGGAACATCCCCACGCTGGTCACTGCCGACGCCTACGAAGAAGCAACGCCCCATGGCACCGACGTGGTCATCACCAACACCGCGACGGTAGAAGGCATCGGCTTCGAGCTCTCACCCGGAGACAACCGCGCCGCCGCCGAAACGCTCCTGGAGACCAACCAGGTCGGGGATTTCGTCTGGGTAGACACCGACGGGGATGGGATTCAAGACACCGGGGAACCGGGCCTTGCCGGCGTGACGGTTCATCTCTACGATCCCGGCAACGATGGGCAGGTCGGCGGGGTCGGCAGCGATGCCGATCAGCTCCTGCGCACCACTACCACCGACAGCAACGGGTACTACAGCTTCCCCAGCCTGCCTACCGGCAAGTATTTCATCCTGTTCGAAGCACCGGCAGGGCACGCCTTTACCGAGCAGGACGTCGACAACAACACCCACGACGCCGTCGACAGCGACGCCGACGCCAGCGGTTATACGGCCGTCTTCGGCCTCGATGCGGGCATAACCGACAACAGCCGTGACGCCGGGCTCTACCAGCCCGTCACACTGGGTGACTTCGTCTGGGAAGACGCCAACGGCGACGGGATTCAGGCTGCAGGCGAGGCCGGCATGGCCGTTGTGACAGTGAAGCTGTACAACAACAACGACAGCCTTGTCGACACGACGACGACCGACAGCGACGGTATCTACCACTTCTACGACGTCAATCCTGGGCGCTATTACATCTGCTTCACCGCGCCGAGCGGCTACGTCTTCACCCGGCCGGACGTCGGCAGCGATAATGCCGTCGACAGCGACGCCAACCGCACCAGTGGCTGCACCACCACCTTCAACGTGAATTCGGGCGCGTCGCAGAACCGATGGGACGCCGGCCTATGTCAGCCGGCCGCCCTGGGCGATTTCGTCTGGCAAGACACCAACGCCGACGGCATCCAGGACGCGGGCGAACCGGGACTGGACGGCGTCACGGTGCAACTGTATACGGGCAGTGGCACGCTCGTCGCTTCGACCACCACCGCCGGCGGCGGGGCGTACAGCTTCACCGGCCTCGGCCCGAACGAATACTACCTGCTCTTCACGGCCCCCGCCGGCTACTACCTCTCTCCGCAAAACCAGGGCGGCGACGACGCGACCGACAGCGACGCCAACACGTCTACCGGACGCACCGCCACCACGACGCTAGTCCCCGGAGAGAACGATACGACGTGGGACACCGGGCTCTACCAACGCGCATCGATCGGCAATCGCACCTGGATCGACACGAACGGGAACGGCTTGCAGGATAGCGGCGAGTCGGGCCTCAACGGCGTGACGGTCAGGCTGTACACAGCCGGCGGCAGCCAGGTCGGTTCGGCAACGACGGCCGGCGGCGGATTGTACAACTTCTCCAGCCTGCTGCCAGGCGACTATTACCTCATTTTCGTCGCGCCAACGGGCTACACGTTCACCAGCGCCAACGCAGGCGGAGATACGATCGACAGCGACGCCAATCCCGCCACCGGGCGAACCGCCACCACTACGTTGAGCTCCGGCGAGAGCGACGTCACCTGGGATGCCGGATTCGTCACACCACCGCCTTGACGTCTCGCGTCGCCAAGGTCGGCGCGTTAGAGAAAGTGTAACCGTTCAGATCAGATACCCTCTGAACACTTACCCCTGCGCGAGAGTCTGATAGGCGACTTCGAAACGCCTGATCTCTTGCGTGTCCCTCTCCAACGCCACCACGACCTCGGCTTCGACGTAGGCCAGGTCGCCCGCTGCGTCGCCAAACCGTTCCACCATCGCGTAATCCGTCGCCACCATCCGCCCTGACCCCGCCAGCGCCGCCATATCCTCTTGACTGAACCAACGCACCGGCCCCTCGTTCCGTTCCTGCGCCTCCCCATCCGCCACAGCCATCGCACACACAAACAGCAGGAAGTGGCACCCCGCGTCGCCCGCCACCACGCGCTCATTGACGATGCCGCGCAAGCCCACCAACGCGGTCTCCAGGCCGGTCTCCTCGCGCACTTCTCGCTCGATGGCCTGCGCCAGGGGCTCTCCAAAGTCCCACTTGCCACCCACCAGGGCCCATTTCCCTCTGTACGGCGCTTTCTGGCGCTCGATCAGCAGGTACTCCCCCGAAACCCGGCGGATGAGGGCAATCACCGACGGCAGTGGGTAAAGACGCTGGTTCAAACGCTGCGCCACCGGCAGGTCGCGCAGAGATTCGAAATCCACTCCAACGGACTCATCCATCGCACACACCTCCTCGACGATTTCCCCCATTTTAGCCGCGCCGCCCGACAAGTCAATCGCCGGCGGCCATTGACTTGCACGCAAGGTAAAGTAAAATGATGCCATGATCGCCATCAAAGTCGCCATCCCGCAACCCAGAACCGACCTGGTGC
>JAFGOJ010000074.1 GCA_016926575.1 Anaerolineae bacterium
CGTTGCCGCCGCAGCCGATGGCGGGGGTGTACCCGCCGGTGATCGTGGTGCAGCCGCCGGCGCAGATGGGCGCGGGACAGCCGCAGGCAGGGGGCTACCTGCCGCCCGGGCAGGCGCAGTACGGCCCAGTGCAGTACGGCCCGCCCGCGACACGCGAGTTCACTGTCGTCGGTGATGGAATGGAAAGGCAGCACGGCCAATCCCATTGGTAAGGGGGAACGCGATGAAACAAGGGCTTCTGTGGTTCGACGACGATGCCAAGCGAGATCTGGCACAAAAAGTTGGCCTGGCTGCTCAATACTACTGTCAGAAATTTGGCCGCCGCCCCAACACCTGCTACGTCCATCCGTCAGTGTTGCCGGAAACCGCACAAAAAATCGACGGCGTGCGCATCACAACGCTGCCGTCGATCTTGAAGCACCATTTCTGGGTGGGGGAAGAGGAGCGGGAACACTAGGTCGCGCCGGCCAACGCTGCGACCAACAGGTCCAACGCCATTTCGGGGGTGATTTCTCCACGTTTAATTTGCACATCCAACGCCAGCAGGTGGCGGTAGATGTGTTCCAGTTGGTGTGCGGTGAAATTCGTCGCTTGCTGGTACAGTTTACCGGCCGGAAAAGGGTGCAGGTGCAGCGCTTGCGCGATGCTGGCGGCATTCTCCCCGGCCTGCCGGAGCTCCTTGACCTGCACCAGCAGCCGAAACTGGCGCACGACCATTCCCAAAATCCCCATCTCGTGCTCTCCGGCATCCAGGAGCCGCTGAAGGAGCGTCGCTGCGGTGCGACCGTTGCGCTGCCCCATGGCGTCGACCAGGTCGAAGATGATGGCTTCTTGAGCGTACGGAACGAGGGTGGTCACATCCTCCACCATAATCTCTGCGCCTGGCCCCACGTACGTGACCAGTTTGACGATCTCCTGATTAAGCAGGCGCAAGTCATTCCCAACAATCTGAGCCAGATGAAAAGCGGCGCGCGGGTCGATGCTGCCGCCCTCTTTCTGAACGCGGTTCGTGACCCATCCGGGCAGCGCTTTGTCGGTGGGAGGTTCGAACAGCCGGGCGTACCCTCGCTCGTGCTGCTGGGACAGCTTCAAAACCGGATGGTTGGCTGGCAGTGATCCTTCTTCGACGAACACCAGGCGCGTCGTCTCCGGAAGGCCCGGCAGCAGCGCCAGCACAGACTTCAGAAACTCCCCCTCCGTCTTGTGCAGCCGCGTCAGCAGGCCGGTGACTACGACCAGGCGCCTTTCGGCCAGGAAGGGGATCGATTCACAGGCGTGCCGCAGTTCGCCCCACGTCACACGGCGTCCATCCAGAAAGGCCGTGTTCAGATCAATCACGTCCGGTGGCCCCAGCCGTTCGCGGAATGCAGCCACCATCTCGGCCCGCGTGAACTCGTCGCTGCCGTGGAGGACGTAAAACGTGGGGTTGGACTGGCTCATGAGTCGGCAATCTTGACCCGGTGGACGATCAATTGGCCGCGCTCCTCTCTCACCACCCCCGCGACGCGCGCCGTCCCTACGTGAGGATTGGTGGTAACCTGCGCTTGCAGAAGCGTGCCCACCCGCTTGCCAGCCAAGACGCCCAGCGTAGACACAAGGATGACCAGTGGCAGGCGATTCAGCCACTCCTGCCACCCGCGTCGGCGGGGCGTGAGGACGGCGAAGGCCCCCAATCCGGCCAGGATGCCGGACGTCGCCAGGTTGGTTCCACAGTCAGCGTGAATGGCCAGTTCATAGCGACCGGAGCGCAGTTGGTCCATGGCGTGTTGGGCCGCCGCGAAGACGGCCTCGGTGGGCAGATCGCCGTAGAGCACAAAACCCTGGAATGTGGAGTGCCCCACCAAGGACACGTTGCGATACCGTTGCGTGAGTACGTGAATGGTGGCGTGTTCCAGGGCATGGTTGCGCCGCAAGCGATCGACCGGCGGATAACTTAAGGGAAAGCTTGTCATAGCCATACTCCTATTCGAAAACCTCTTCGACCATCAACGGGCGGGCGATGACGACCAGGCGATACTGGAGGCTGTTGTAAGGATGGCAGGTGATGAACGTGATCCGCTCGTCGCGGGTGGGTTGGATATACCGGGCGTTGGCGATGCGCACCTCCATAGGCTGGCCCGCCTCCGGCAGGATGAGTATCTGGTCCACCTCATAGATAAAAGCCTTTTGCCCCGAGTAGAGGATCACCCGCGCGCCCGGTTCCAACAGGTGCAGGTCGCGGAAGACCTCCCCACGCGTGGTATTGTGACCGTTCAGCACGGTATTGCCCGGCAATCCCAGCGCGGCGGTACCCGCATGCCAGCCGGCGGCGCGCTCGGCGGGCACCGTCCACGTTCCCTGCTGCGTGCCATCCACCTCGGTCACGTTGAACGGCGACAGGACGACCGGGGCATCCAGGTCGATCGACGGAATGACGACGCGGGTGGGTGGCAGGCCAACCGGCGGTGGTGCTTCCGGCGCGGGCGTGGGGGTCGGCGACGGCTGGACCGGAACTTCATGGGCGTCCCCCTCTTCGAGCGTGCCATCGAACACGGGCAAGATCGACACGGAGACGGTCGCAGGTGTGGGCGTCGGCATCGGCGTAGGCGGGGCAGGTTGGGTCAGAGCCGGGCCGGACGGAGCGGTCTCAGGATACACGTGACTGACGACCAGCGGTTCCAGGCCCGGCCCGGTCAACACTGCGCCTGCCAGCATCAGCAGCACACCCACCAGGACGAGTGCGTTAGCCAGCAGGCTATAGGGTTGTGCTTTCGAACGATCAAACATGCCGGATTAGTAGTTGAATTCCTCCATAAAGGGAATCGTGAGGAACGGAAGGAATCCAAGGGCGCTGGCAGCAACCGTGAGGCAGCACGTGAGCACAAAGCTGACGATGCCCAGAATCAAACACGCTTGCCCCATTCCTTTAGATTCGGGGTCGGGGCGGGATAGAAAAATGACCCCGATGATCACCCCGGCCAGCGGAATGAAGAACGACAGTGCGTAAAGAAGGAACTTCACACATCCACTGTACTGCGGCCCGTAATATGCCGGTTGCGGCGGTGGTTGATAATACATACTTCGCCTCCTAATATCTTTTGGATGGGTAGTGAACGATTAGCCTGTTTGCTACATTGCATTTTACTACAAATCCTGCCGTCCATCCAGCGCGTTCGCCAGAGTGACTTGGTCGGCGTATTCCAGATCGCCGCCCACGGGCAACCCACGTCCCAGGCGTGTCAGGCGGGCAACCATCGGGCGCAGCTTGGACAGCAGGTATGCGGCGGTGTAATCTCCCTCACCGGTGGGGTTGGTCGCCAGGATCACTTCGGTCACCGTGCCGCTCTGCACGCGCTGGAGCAGTTCGGCCACGCGCAAGTTTTCGGCGAAGATCCCTTCCATAGGGGAGAGCGCGCCGTGAAGGACGTGATACAACCCGCGGAACTGCTCGGTGCGCTCGATGGCCAGCACGTCCAGGGGTTCCTCCACCACGCAAATGGACGAGCGATCCCGCGCCGGGTCGCTACAGATCGGGCAAGGGTCCGCCTCGGTGATGTTGAAACAGACCGAGCAGAAGCGCGTGCGTTCCTTCAACTCGCGCAGCGCGTCCGCCAGGCGGAGCGGCAAGTCGGTTTCGCCGCGTAGCAGAAAGAACGTCAGGCGCGAAGCGGTCTTAGGGCCGATCCCCGGAAGCTCGGAGAGCGTCTCGATCAGCCGGGTCACCGAAGGCGGTGCGCCGAACATCATTCCCGCTCTAACCCAGACCGGGCAAGCCCATGCCGGCCAGGCCGCCGGTGGCTGCGTTCATCTTTTCCGCGGCCACCTCGTCGATTCGCTCCAGCCCCTGGTTGACGGCAGCGACGACCAGGTCTTGCAGCATCTCGACGTCGTCGGGATCGACCACGTCGGGATTGATGACGATCGATTGGAGCCGGCGCTCGCCGGTGACCGTCACCGCCACCGCGCCGCCGCCTGCCGTCGCCTCGACCGTCATCGCAGCGATCTCTTCCTGCGCTTTCGTCACATTCTCTTGCAGACTCTGGAGCTGCCGCAGCATCCCGGACTGCGCTCCACCAATGCCTCCCATCCTACCTCTTCCCTTTGCCATAGTGTCTCCTTCTCTTGCCTCTTGCTATTCGACGTCCCGCACGCGGGCCCCCAACTGATTCACAGCGGCCTGCACCAACTCGTCCGGCGCGTGCGAGGCGGACTTGGGCGCTCGGTTCGCCGGCGATGGCGCGTCTGCCTGAACCAAAGCACAGCGAACGCGCACCTTTTGAGCGAGCAATTCGCTCAGCACCTCCTCCGCGAGGCGGCGGTTGCCGTCTTCGGATGCTTTCCCTTGGTGAAACTCGTACTCGAAGCCCACAACCACGACGTCGTCCTCGACGCCTACCGGCCGCCCCGAGCGCAGCAGCGCCTCCAGGGAGCGGTTGCGGCCGTGGAGCGCGCCCAGCACCTCCGACCACAGCCCCGCAATGCGCTCCAGCGTGACGCTGCTGTCGGACGCGGGCAGCGCCGTCGCCGGCGCGGCCTCGGAGGGAGGCGGGCTGGCGGGCGGGCTGGCGGGCGGTTTTGTCGCGCGCGGACGGGTGGGGGCGGGCGATGGCGCGGGGACCGGGCGAGCGGGCGGGGGGGGGCTGCTCGGTGGCGGCGACTGCGGCTCGTCCGGCAGCGTCGCCTCGACCAGGGCCAGTTCCAGGGGCAACTGCGGCTGCCAGGCCGTGCGGCCCTCCGACGCTGCGTCGTTGAACAGGCGCACGGCGCGGGCCAGTCCCTTCGGGTCGAAGCGGGCGGCCTGGGCCTTGAACGCCTCGCGCATCGCCGGCGGGACGTGCAGCAGGCTGGGTTCCGAGCCCAAGCCCACCAGCATCAGCAGGCGCAGGTGTTGCACGACCTGCCGGGCGAACTGGCGCGGGTCGCTGCCCTGCTCTATCGTCTCGTTGATGACGCACAGCCCGGCCGAAACGTCCCTCCCGGCCAGCGCATCGGTCAATTCGAACACCGACGCGTCGGCGCCGGTGCCCAGCGCGGCGCGCACCCCTTCGACCGTAATGCCGCCCGCGTTGTAGGCGGCGAGCTGGTCGAGCAGGCTTTCGGCATCGCGCATGCTGCCCGTCGACTGGCGGGCGATCACGGCCAGCGCGTCGCGTTCGGCGGGGATGCCTTCACTGGCGGCGATGTGCGCCAACCTGTCGACGATGGTGTCCAATGAGATACGGTGAAAGTCGAAGCGCTGGCAGCGCGAGAGAATCGTGGCCGGAATCTTCTGCGGCTCCGTCGTCGCCAGGACGAAAATCGCGTGCGGGGGCGGCTCCTCCAGGGTCTTGAGCAGTGCGTTGAACGCCGCGTTGGAGAGCATGTGCACTTCATCGATGACGTAGACCTTGTAGCGGGCCAGGTTGGGCCGGAATCCGACCCGTTCGCGCAGTTCGCGCACGTCGTCGACACCGGTGTTGGACGCCGCGTCGATCTCGATCAAGTCCATCAGCCGGCCCTCGTTCACGGCCTGGCAAATCTCGCATACGTTACACGGACGGTCCTCCGGCGCTTCCGCCAGACAGTTGACCGCCTTCGCCAGCAGGCGCGCCGACGTCGTCTTTCCGGTCCCGCGCGGGCCGGTGAGCAGGTAGGCGTGATGGATGCGGCCCGTGGTCAGTGCATTGCGCAGCGTGCGCACGATGTGCTCCTGCCCCACGACCTCGTCGAAGGTCTGCGGCCGCCATTTCCGGTACAACGCCTGAACCATACGCCTGCCTCCTTACCTATGTCGAAGTCTAACATCGAACGCCACTTCGCGCAACTCAGTTAGTAATCGCTGGGATCGAGCGTCAACTCGGTGATGTAGAGCGTGCCATGGATGTACTCACCGGAGCGGTAGCTACCGATCCAGATGTCATACTGACCGGGGGATGGGCCCTGTATCTCGACCATCGGATTCAGAGTGCCGGCCGAGTCATCGTTGCAGCGCCAGACGGCCTGCGCATCGTTGATAATCAGCGTCGTATCATCGCCGGGGGTGCTGGAGACGAAGAAGATGCGGATGCGGCTGGAATTTCCCGACAGTTGCAGCCGCAAATCGGGCGCACTGGCAGCGTAGCCGGTGCAGCCGGTGCCCAGGTTGAGGGCCCGCACGTCGACGGTGCCGCCGCTGACGATGTTGGCCGTGTAGGGATCGGGCCAGAACCCGGAACTCAGGCTGGCTATGCCAAACGTCGGATCGAGCCAGTATTCCAACTGCCCGCCGCCGGAGGGGGGCTGGGTCGGCGTGATGGTGGGCTGTGTACTGCTGCCGCCGGCATAATCGCTGGGGTCCTGCGTCAGTTCGGTGATGTAGAGCGTCCCGGCGATGTACTCGCCGGAGCGGTAGCTGCCGATCCAGATGTCGTACTGGCCATTGGCGGGGTTTTGGATTTCGACCATGGGGTTCAGCGTGCCGGCCGAGTCGTCGTTGCAGCGCCACCCGCCGCCCGCATCGTTGACGGTCAAGGTGGCATCGCTGCCGGGAGTATCGGCGACAAAGAAGATGCGAATGCGGTTGGAGTTTCCCGAAAGTAGGAGTCGGAAATCAGGGGCAGTGGTGGCATAGCCCCGACAACCGCCGCCCAGGCTCAGTGCGCTTACGTCAACCGTGCCGCCGCTCACGACGTCGACAGTGTACGGGTCGGGCCAGAATCCGGCGCTCAAGTCTGCGCTGCCGTAGTTGGGGTCAAGCCCGTAATTCAACCCCCCGCCGGTCACGGGTGGGATTGTCGTTATGGGCTGGACCGTCAAGATGGGCCGGATCGTCGCTATGAGCGGAATGGTCGCCACAGGGCGAACCGTCGCCGCGGGCGGGATCGTCGCCGCGGGTGGGATCGTTGCCACGGGCGCGATGGTGGCTGCAGGCGGTTGCGTGGCGGTGGGGAATGGCGTCGGCGCAGGCGGCTGCGTGGCAGAAGCCGGCTGGGTCGAGGCGGGGGGCTGCGTTGCCGGAACGGATGTGGAGGGTGGCCCGCAGGCCAGTATACTTGCCGCCAGAATGAGAGCGGCAACCGACACGATCGTTTTGCTAGACATAGTTTTCTCCTCTCGTTTGGCTAGTCACATTAGCACAAAACCGTTTTGCTTGCTCATCGATTGGTCATTGCGAGGGCGCGAAGCGCCCGAAGCCTGTCCCCGAGAAATCGGGGGCAATCCCCAAGACACTGCTGGAGGATCGCTTCGCCGCCGGAGCCTGCCCTGAGCGCAGCCGAAGGGGCGGCTCGCGATGACATCCTCGGACGACACAAGCTAGACAGCGAGATTCCGCAATCGTTGGGTCTTGTTGATTGACGCTGGTGTCAGTTTTAGCCGCCGCCGGGGAAGAACCGGCGCAGGCTACTTGACCTGTATCTCGAGTTGCTCGTTGCTCGTCGTTTCGACCCGTTCCACTTCCGCGTGCGTTGAACTGCGGTCGATCAGTTCCCGCAATTGTTGTTGGTCGATCAGCGCGTCCAGGTCGACGCACACCCGGCTACCCACGTTCAAGGCGGTGTAGACCAGGCTCACGGGCAAGGTTTTTTCGGCCTTCAACACGCCCGAGGCTAGATCGCTGATCCGGATGTGCAGGTGGCGGCGCTCATGCTGCTTATCCATCCGGTCGAGAGCGAGCGCAGCCTTCGCTTCCAACGCTTTCAGGTGCTCGGCAGCTTCCTCTGCCGAAAGCTCCCCCTCTTCCAGGCGCTGGATCACGCTCAAGCGCTGGTCGACTGTGGCCCAGGCCGACTGCTCGACCCGCCGGTCCAACGCCACGAAGGCCAGCGTGGCTACGATGCCGATGATCCCAGCGCCGTACCACACCCAGTTGGGATCGCCGTTGTCCATAACCAAGCCGGCCAACAGCGGGCCGATGGCCGAAGGGATCACCCAACTGAACCCGAAGACAGCCATGTACCGGCCGCGCATATCCGCCGGGGCCAGGCGCGCCACGATCGCTTGCCCCACCGGGCTGGTGAACATCTCGCCGATGGTGATCACCACCATCGCCACCAAAAAGAGGGCGTAGGTGGTCACGAACCCGTACATCGCAAAACCGATGGCGTAGAGCAGCGTGCCGACGGTCATCACAAACAGCGAGCGATACTTGCTGATCCAGCGCGTGATGGGGAACTGGAACAGCACGACCATCGCCGCGTTGAGGCTGAGGATGTAGCCGAAGCCCTGTTCGGAGATGCCGTGTGCATCGCGCAGGTAGACGGCGAGCGTGGTGTTCATTTGCATATAGACCAGTACCATCAGTGCCGACGCGCCCAAGAAGAGCACGTAGATGGTGTCTTTGAGAACAGTGAAGTACCCCTGGAAGGTCTGCACCATCGATTCTTCCGCCGCAACTTCTTCGCAGACGGGGCGGGTCTCTCGCAGCGCCACATAGACGATGACCGCAGTGATCAGGCTGGCGATGGCGTCGCAGACGAAGAGCAGCAGGTAGGAACGCGAGGCCAACAGCCCGCCGATCATCGGTCCGATGGTGACAGACAGGTTGGCCACCACGCGCAGAATGCCGAACGCCTCCGCGCGCTTATCCTCCGGCACCAGGTCGGCGACCATGGCCTGCTGTGCCGGCCCTCCGACGTTGGCGAACACCCCCACAAACACGGTCACCCCGATGAAGAGCCAGAACGTGGGCATCACCCCCATCAACAGACTGGTCAGCGCACTGACGACCAATCCGAAGATCACCATCCCTTTGCGGCCCAGCCGGTCGCTCAGCGCGCCGCCGAACATGCTGCCCACGATGCCGGTGAGCGAAAACATGGCAAAGAGCAGCCCAACCTCCGTCATCCCCACACCGAACTTTCTGGTGACGTAGAGAGTGAAAAAGGGAAACACCATCGCACCGCCCAGACGGTCGATGAACACACCCAGGATAAGGACCCAGAACTGGCTGGGATATTCCCGGTAAACGCCGCTAATGCGTCGGAATGTTTTGCTGATAGACATTGGACATCCTTTATAAAGAGTGATTCTGTCTGTGTAGTATAACAAAGCTTAAACAGAAAGCAAGGCCAAGCGGTTGTATGTGACGGCCTGCACTTGCCCTCCTGGGCTTAAGGTCTATAATTCGGAAATGCCCACCATCGACCGTTGCAACGAAACGATACCCACACATCGGTGTTGTTTATTTGACGCACGGTAACTGCTCAGGCTGTGCGCCTGACAGTTACCCGCTTGGCGCGTCGAAGGGAGAAGATGGGGGTTTTGCGGGCGGCTTCGCCGCCCGCAAAACCCCCACTCCCCCTCTTTCGCGGCGATGTGAGGCGACTGCAAAGCGTAGCTGAGCAGTTACGACGCACATATACCCATCTCATGTGGAGGATAATATGTCCGCAACCCCAGTCAGTGTGAAGCCAAAAGCGACCGGCCGGGAACGCTGGGCCTGGTACCTGTACGACTTCGGCAACTCCGCCTATGCTGCCGTCGTTCTGCTTGCCGTCTACGCCGCCTACTTCAAGGGCTCGGTGGTCGGTGGGGCGCGCGGGTCCAGCCTGTGGGGCATCGCCGTCGGCATTGCGATGCTCATCGTGGCCGTCAGCGCGCCGTTTCTGGGCGCCATCGCCGATTTTTCCGGCAGCAAGAAACGGTTTCTGCTCTTTTACACCGCACTGTGCTGCACGTTTACAACCGCGCTTTTCTTCGTCCAAAGTGGTGACTGGCTGGCCGGCATGCTCTTCTTCATCCTTGCCGAAGTTGGCTACCGCAGCGCCCAGGTCTTCTACAACGCCCTGCTGCCCGAAATCGCCGGGCCGGACGAAATTGGGACCGTCTCCGGCAACGGTTGGGCCATCGGGTCGGTCGGCGGCATCATCTGCCTGCTGATCGTGTTGATCCCCATCGTGCTGACCGACAGCAATCCGCTGGTGGTGCGCCTGTCGATGGTGTTCACGGCGGTCTTCTTCGTCCTCTCCACCCTGCCCACCGTCTTCTGGCTCAAAGAACGCGCCGAGCCCCAGCCGTTGCCCCAGGGCGAAACGTACCTCAGCATTGCCCTCAAACGCCTGGGCAACACCCTCAAGGCCGTCAGAACCTATAAAGAATTCATCAAGTTTATGGTCGCGTTTCTGATCTACAACGACGGCATTCTGATGATCCTCGACTTCGGCGCGATCCTCGGCGCGGTGCTCTTCGGGATGGAGCAGCAGGAATTGATCATCTTCATGATCATCGTGCAGGCGACCAGTGTCGTTGGCGCCTACTTCTTCGGCTTGCTGGTCAATGCGATGAGCGGCAAGCGCTCCCTCCTGATCTCCCTCCTCCTGACGATCGCCCCTGTCATCTGGCTCTACTTTAGCAACTCGCGGGTAGAGTTCTACCTTATCGGCGCGCTGGCCGGATTCGCGCTCACCGGCGTCCAGTCCGTCAGCCGTACCGTGGTCGGCATGTTCAGCCCGCCGGGGAAGAGCGCCGAATTCTACGGCTTCTTCGCCGTGACCGGGCGCACCTCCTCCTTCATCGGCCCAACGGTTTTCGGCATCCTGGCAGCACAGGCCACCCAATGGATCTTGAACGCGGGCGGCACGACCGCCCTGCTGGCCGAGCAGCAAGGCCATCGCTACGCGCTCTTCTCCATCCTGGCATTTCTGGTCGTCGGCACGCTGCTCTTGCTGCTGGTCAATGAGAAAAAAGGGCGTCATGCCGCGCTCGCTAACGGGGAGGAGGCATAAAATGGCTGCGCTCGACCTCGAGTTCCCTTACCCGCGCCGGCGCGTCGTCCGCACCGCGCTCCACCACGTCGCCCACGCCGCCCTCACCACCCTGGCCGATGTGCAAGTGTTTGGGCGCGAGCATTTTCCCAAAACCGGCCCCCTGCTGGTCGTCGCCAACCACTTCAGCTTCATCGACCCCGTAGCGATGGTCCAACTGGTGCCCTGGCCCATCGAGTTCGTCGGCGGGTTCGAGATGCCCAATGCCCCGCCCTCGGTGACCTGGATCCCCAAGGTCTGGGGCTACTACCCCGTCTTCCGCGGCGCCTACTCGCGCTACGCCCTGCGCGCCGCCGAAGCGGTGCTGAAACAGAACGGCGTCCTGGGCATCTTCCCCGAAGCCGGTAACTGGGCCACGGTGCTCCGCCCGGCCCGGCCCGGCGCGGCCTTCCTGGCCGCCCGCACCGGCGCACCCATCCTCCCCATCGGATTGGCCGGGCTCAACGACGTCTTCCCCAGCCTGCGCCGGGGCCGCCGCGCCAAAGTGACGCTGCGCGTCGGCAAACCCTTCGGCCCCTTCGAGGCCGGCGGGCAGGGACGCGAGCGCCGCAAACGGCTGGAAGAGATCGGCCACCGCATCATGGAACACATCGCCGAACTGATCCCCCCCGAGAAACGGGGCCACTATTCGGACGACCCCGCCATCCGCGCTGCGGCCCAGGGAACCGAAATCTATCCTTGGGATGAGTCACCGGAAATCTGAGCCGTGACGCTCGAGCTGAACCGCCTGACCAACGCCGTCGCAGAGATGGGGCGCACCATCGCCGGGCAGGAGCAGACCTTCGAACGCCTGCTGGCTCAGGCCCGCACCTGGCTGGCCGAGTTCTCCGACCAGGGCGGCGCGCTGCGGGATGCAGCCCTCAAAATCGGCGCGGCCGTCCCCACCACCGAACCCCTCGCCGCCGCCTTTCCCCTACCCCACGTGCCCCCGCGCTTTACCGTCATCGGCGCCGATGGCGCACAAATACAACCAGACCGGCACGGTCTGGCGCTCTACTACCTCATCAACGTCGGCAGTCTGGTCTACCGCCACGGCAGCGGCGAGACGCCCCAGGCTCGCAGCGTCCCCCAGCTCTGTTTCCGCGAGCAGGAGCTGTACGAAGGCGCGCTACTCGTCTCCGGCAACTTGCTCGACGTGCGCCGCGACCTGGCCGAACTGACGCACCTGGCCGACCTGGTCGAGGCCGAGCCTGCCGGGCCGACGCTGGCGCTGGTCGACGGCACGCTGCTGATGTGGCTGATGGAGGACCTCCCCGCCCAGGGACGCAAGGAGAAGTTCGACGCCTACCTGGCCCAGCTCGACCGCATCCGCCGCAAGGGAGCCGCCGTCGCCGCCTTCACCAGCCGCCCGCGCTATACCGAGGTCGGAAAGCTGCTCCACCTGGCCGCGATGGGGGGCGACCCGCGCCAGGCTGAAGGGCAGCCCAACCCCCTCGAACGGCTGCCCGACGGCGACATCTTCGCTTTCCTGGCCTCCGGCGAGCGCTCGGCCCTGTTCGTCTCTCCCAAGCCGATCAACGCGACCGTCTACACCTCCGAGGGCCACACGATCCACCTCTGTTATGTCAACGTGGCCGGCGCGGGCGAAAAGCCGGTCGTGGCGCGGGTGGAGATGCCCGCCTGGGTGGCCGAGACGCCGCCGTTGCTGGAGTTGGTGCATGGCGGTGTCGTCGCCCAGAGCCGCATCGTCGGCGGGTTCCCCTACGTGCTGGCCCGCGCCGACGAATTGGCCTACGTCAGCGGGCCGGAGCGACAGCGGCTGGAAGAGATGGTGGGTACGGCAATGCTGGCGGCGGGGCTCTCCCCGTCCGCCTCGTCCAAGGCGCTCTACAAATCGATGACGCGCCGCGCTGGGAGATGAACAGACGAACCAATGCGGCGCGGGTGCGTGACCCGCGCCACCGCCGGGTCACGCACCCGGCGGGAGCAATAACGTCGGCTATTTTCGGAACAGGAGATCTGTATGACAGACACACCCATTCCCGTAGGACGTGTGCTGCGCGCGTCGACGCGCGAGTTCGCCTTCGGCTGCCGGGTGCTGCAACCCGACATCCCCGCCTTCGGCTCCTTCGTCCGCGCCGACGCGCGCACGCCCGGTGACGCCATCTACGGCCTGATCTACGACGTCGTGGTGCAAGACGACCTTTTCGTGCGCCGTTTCGTCGTCGTCGAACCGCCGGAAGAGGTCGTGCGCGACCAGCGCGACAATCGCCAGGTGCCCATCGAGGTCAGCGTGCTGTCCGTGGGCTACCGCGAGGGCGGGCGCATCGTCCACCGCATCCCCCCGCAGCCCCCCGTGACGATGGATCACCTCTACCCCTGCCCGCCAGACGACATCGTCGCCTTCACCCAACGTTTCGATTACTTCCGCTTGATCTTGGACGCCCCCGCCATCCCCACCGACCACTTGCTGGCAGCCAGCCTGTGGGCCGCAGCCAACGCCCGCCCACCCAGCGCACGCGAATCCTTCCTGGTCGACGCCGGCCGCGCGTTGACCCACTTGCTGGGCGGCGACCTGCTGCGGCTGGATGGCGTGTTGCAGAGCATCCGCCCAGAACAGAGTTGACAGAATCGCTATGACGCGTAGAATACCTATAACCGGATGTGAAGGAGACAACTTGAACCCATTAGATTACGTACACGTCAACCGGTCGAAATGGCTGGATGAACTCAAGGAGTTTCTGAGCATCCCCAGCGTCAGCACCCAGGCGGAGCATAAGCCCGACATCGAGCGGGCGGCCCGTTGGTTGCGCGATCAGTTGCAGGCGGTTGGCTTCCCCAAAGTAGAGGTGATGCCCACGGCCGGCCACCCCATCGTCTACGCCGAGTGGCTGGCTGCCGGCCCTTCAGCGCCCACCCTCCTCATCTACGGCCACTACGACGTCCAACCACCCGACCCACTGGACCTGTGGCACACGCCCCCCTTCGAGCCTACCATCGTGGGGGATGATCTGTTCTGCCGCGGCGCTTCGGACGACAAGGGCCAGCTCTACACCCACGTCAAGGCCATCGAGGCATTCAAAGAGACCCTCGGCGCGCCGCCGGTGAACGTCAAGTGTCTCTTCGAGGGCGAGGAAGAGGTGGGCAGCGTCAACCTCAATCCATTCATTGTCGCCCACAAGGACTTGCTGGCCGCCGACGTGGCCGTCATCTCCGATTCGCACATCTTGGGGAAAGACATCCCGGCCATCGTCTACGCCCTACGCGGCATCGCCTACGTCGAGGTCGAGGTGACCGGCCCGACGGGCGACCTGCACTCCGGCATCTACGGGGGCGCGGTCCACAATCCCATCAACGCTCTGTGCGCCATGATCGCCAGCCTGCACGACGAACACAACCGCGTCGCCATCCCCGGCTTTTACGACGCCGTGCGCGATCTGGACGCCGGCGAACGGGCCGCGCTGGCGAAAATCCCCTTCAACCGCGAAGCCTGGCTGAAAGAGGCCGGTGTCTCAGCGGACTGGGGCGACCCGGACTATACCATCGTCGAGCGCACCAGCGCCCGTCCCACACTGGACGTCAACGGCATCTGGGGCGGGTACATCGAACCGGGGGCCAAGACGGTGCTCCCCAGCAAGGCCTTCGCCAAGATTTCGATGCGCCTCGTGCCGGACCAGAAGCACGCCGAGATTGCGCGGCTGATCGAGGAGCATTTGAAAGCGGTCGCCCCCCCCACGGTGAGCGTCGCGGTGCGCAACCTGCACGGCGGCGAGGGGGCCATCGTCAACCGCGACAGCGCAGCGATACGCGCGGCCTTCCAGGCGTACGAGGCCGGGTTCGGCGTCACACCGGTCTTCATGCGCGAAGGCGGCTCCATCCCCGTCGTTGCCGCGTTCAAAGAAGAACTGGGCATCGACACCGTGCTGATGGGCTTCGGCCTGCCCGACGACAACCTGCACGCACCCAACGAAAAGATGCACCTGCCGAACGTCTACAAGGGCATCGAGACGGTGATCCATTTTATGACGACGTTGGGTGCAGGGTAATCTGGGCTAAGCCCCCCGCCAACACGCCTATCCCCAGCGCCAGCGCACGCAGGAAGAGCAAGCCCGGCGCGACGAGGGCGATACGCGGGTCGCGGCGCAGCGCTTTCACTACGAACGGCACTGTGCTGGCGCAGAATGCCGCCAGCAGCCCCGCCGCAGCGATCAAGAATCCTCGTTGCACGCTCCCCAACGCCAGGCACGCCAGCATCGCCCCGACGAGCGCAATGTGCACCTTCAACGTCTGCGGGGTGTGGGAGTCGGAGAGCGCCTTGTCTGGATGCAGGCGATACATGCGCACGCGCCAGAAGCCCACGTGATATTTGCGGCGCGCATATTTCCCCAGCGTGTCTACGTGATGGTGAAAGACCACCGCGCCGGGCGCGAAGAGCAGCCTGCGCCCCTGGCGGGCGAGGCGGTAGGAAAACTCCACGTCTTCGCCTGAAGCGCGCGGGAAAGCCACGTCGAAGCCCTGACCCTGCTCGAAGACGCGCCGCCGGTACGCCGCTGCGTAGGTGTCGACGAAGTCGATCGTTTCTTGCCGCGCCATCCTGTCGTACTTCTCCTCGTATTCGAGTTGCACGAAGCGCGCCACCCACGCGCGCTGGCGGGTGCGGTAGACGCCCTTGGCCCCATCGATCGCGGGATCGGCAAAGGGTGCAGTCATCTGCGCGATCCAGTCCCCGGCCGGCTCGCAGTCGGCATCGGTGAACAGCACGATGTCTCCCTGGGCAAGGGCCACGCCAGCATTGCGCGCGGCAGCCGGGCCGGCGTGGGGGATCGTGAGCACGCGGTCGGCCCCGGCAGCGCGAGCGCGATCGGCGGTCTCGTCGCCGGAGCCGTCGTCGACGACAATGACCTCGTACTGCGAGCGTGGCACCGTCTGCGCGCCGAGCGCGTGCAGGCAGCGCTCGAGCGCGGCGGCGGCCCGGTACGCCGGCACGATGACGGAGACCTCAGGCACGTTCACCGGCCCCTCCCGTGACGACCAACAACGCCGCCGCCAGCAACGCCGGCCCCATCACTACCGCGTGAAGCGCCAGCCCGACCGCCAGCGCCTCGCCCCGTGGCACGCCGAACAGGGCCAGGGACGCCACGCAGATGCCTTCGAAAACGCCGAGCTGGCCGGGAATAGAGAGGGGGATGGCAGCGCCGGCCATCAACGCGGCCAACAGGAAGAGCGCCGCGCCGGGCGAGGGGATTCCAAAGGCCGCCAGGACCACCAGGTTGGCCAACCCACCCAACGCCCAGGTCAGCGCGGTCCACAGGGCCACCCGTGCGGCCAGGTCCGGGCGGCGCAGCGACTCCAGGCCATCGATGGCGCGGTCGAGGTGCGGCAGCAGCGCGTGGCTCCAGACGGCGGGCAGGCGCGCCAGCAGCCGTTCGGCCCAGTGGAAGAGCGTCGAGCGCCAGTGCAGGACGGCCCAGAAGGAGAGCGCCACCAGCGCCAGCGTCGCCGCCGCGCCCCAGGCTGAACGAGCGAACCACGCCGGCAGCGGCACGACGGCCAATAGTGCCAGGCAGCAGGCCAGGAGGGCCAGCAAGTCCCACGCCTTTTCGACGGCGACACTGGCCAGTGCGCGGGCCACCTCCGGCGTGCGCCGCCGGCCGATCCAGGCCGCGCGGGCCACGTCGCCGCCGCGCATCGGCAAGGCCATGTTGAGCGCCTGCCCGACGAGCAGGGCGGTCATCACGGGGCGAAGGCGGATCCGCGGCTGCTGGAGCAGCATCTGCCAGCGCCGGGCGCGGGTGAAGAACGTGGCCACAATACACAGGCCCCCCACCAGCACCCAGCCGTACCTGGCGGTGGAGAACCCGGCGGCCACGGCGCGCCAATCGAGATCCCGCGCCAGCAACCAGCTACACAGCGCAACCAGCGCCAGACTGGCTGCCCAGCGCAGGCCCTGCGAATGACGCGTTGGGGAATCGGATGCCATCGGTCGAGGCAGATCAGCGCGCTTTCTGCAGCGTCGTCAGCGCGGCCCACAAGCGCTCCTGCCAGCCCGCTTCGGTGGAGACCATCACGCTGCGCCGGCTGACGTAGGCCAGATCGGCCAGGCTGCGCTGGAGCGGCAACAGGTCCGCCTCTTGCAGCCAGCGCGCTCGCAGCACCAACTGCTCGTTCTCGATCATAATGCTGTCGACTTCGGCCTCGCGCGCCAGCACTTTGAAACGCAGTTGGGCGATCAAGTTGCGCGCCGGTCCGGGCAGCGCTCCAAACCGGTCGACCAGCTCCGCGGCCATTTCCTCCACCTCTTTCAAATCGCTCAAGTTGGCCAGTCGCCGGTACAGCCGCAGCCGCAGGTTGTCGTCTGGCACGTAATCGGGCGGCAGGCCGATGGACAGGGGCAGGTCGATGCGGATGCTGCTCAGCGGCTCGGGGGGGGCAGGGTGGCCATCACGTTGGGCGCGCAGTTCGGTCACCGCGCGCGTCAGGAGGCGCGTGTAGAGGTCGAAGCCGACGGCAGCGATGTGCCCGCTCTGGCGCGTGCCCAGCATCTCGCCCGCGCCGCGCAGTTCCAGATCGCGCATCGCGATGGTGTACCCGGCACCCAGATCGCTGGCCTCGCGGATCGTTTCGAGGCGCTGGCGGCCGTCTTCGGTGAGGTGGCCGGGGCTGTAGAGGAAATAGGCCTGCGCCCGCCGCGCGCCGCGCCCGACCCGGCCGCGCAACTGGTACATCTGCGCCAGCCCAAACCGCTCCGCGTGCTCCAGGATCAAGGTGTTGGCATTGGGAATGTCCAGCCCGCTCTCGATGATGCTGGTACAGAGCAGCACGTCCACCTCGCCGGAGACGAAACGGAGCATGGCCTGTTCCAAGAACCGTTCCGGCATCTGTCCGTGGCCCATCACGATGCTCGCTTCGGGCACCAGGCGAGCCAGTTGACGTCGCGCGGCCTGGATCGTCTTCACCCGGTTGTGGACGTAGAAGACCTGTCCGGAGCGTTCCAACTCACGCAGGATGGCACGCCGCACCACCTGTTCGTCGAACGGGCCGACGTAGGTAGCCACCGGCAGGCGTTCCTCCGGTGGCGTTTCGATCACGCTGATGTCGCGCACGCCGGTCAGGGAGAGGTACAGCGTACGTGGGATGGGAGTGGCCGTCATCGTCAGCACATCGACCTCGGTGCGCATCTGCTTCAAGCGCTCCTTGTGCGTCACTCCGAAGCGCTGCTCCTCATCGATCACCACCAACCCCAGGTCCTTGAACACCACGTCCTTCTGCAACAAGCGGTGCGTGCCGATGACGATGTCGACCGTGCCTTCCTCCAGACTCTGCAACACGCGGGTCTGCTCTGCCCGTGTGCGGAAACGGGAAAGCATCTCCACGCTCACCGGGAAAGAATTCAGCCGATGGCGAAAGGTCGTGTAGTGCTGTTGGGCCAGAACGGTGGTGGGCACCAGGATGGCGACCTGCTTACCATCCATCACCGCCTTGAAAGCGGCGCGCAGCGCGACCTCGGTCTTGCCGTAACCCACGTCACCGCAGACCAGGCGGTCCATCGGGCGGGCGCGTTCCATGTCGGCCTTGACCGCGGCAACGGCTTTCGCCTGGTCGGGC
>JAFGOJ010000075.1 GCA_016926575.1 Anaerolineae bacterium
GAAGGGGTCCGGGGGAACCGGAAGGTAAACCGCAGGTTTACCCGTTTCCCCGGCGGGGTGCAGGGGCGGAGCCCCTGCAAAACCTCTATTTCGGAACAGAGGGAGGAGACGTATGCGCATTGTCCTTGATGCAATGGGGTCTGACCATCACCCTGGGCCCGACGTCGAAGGGGCAGTTTCGGCCGCGCGGGAGTGGGGGGACGAGATCATCCTGGTGGGTCGGGAGGAGCTGATCAAGGCGGAGCTCGCGAAGCACAACACGGCGGGCCTGTCCATTTCCATCATCCACGCGCCTGAGGTGATCGAGATGCACGAGCACACCAACGCCGTCAAACAGAAGAAGGATTCGTCGATTCGGGTGGGGATGCGGATGGTGAAGAGCGGCGCGGCGGATGCGTTCGTCTCTGCCGGCAACACCGCCGCCGTGCTGGCTGCGGCGATCTTCGACCTGGGCCGCGTCCGCGGGGTGCGCCGGCCCGCGCTGGCCACGATCTACCCGGTGGCCCCCAGCCCGGTACTGCTCCTCGACAACGGCGCGACCGCCGACTGCAAACCCGAATACTTGATGCAGTTCGCCCGCATGGGGGTAGCCTACGCCCAGAATGTTTGGGGCATTGCCAACCCGCGCCTGGGGCTCGTTTCCAACGGCGAAGAGGCAGACAAGGGCAACATGCTCGTGCGCGACACGTTCGTCCTGCTCTCGGAGAGCGACCTGAACTTCGTCGGCAACGTGGAGCCGAAGGAAATCACCAAAGGCGTGGCCGACGTGGTCCTCACCGACGGCTTTACCGGCAACGTCATTATCAAGACCACCGAGGCCATCGCCTCGTTCCTTCTCCGTCACCTGAAGCGTGAGTTGACCGACAGCCTGGGGGACAAGATCGGCCTGGTGTTGATGGTGCCGGGCCTGGTAGCGATGCTGCCGGGGCTGTTGTTGATGTTGCCTTCGCTGCGCGGGGTGGCGCGGCGGCTGGACTATGCCGAGTACGGCGGGGCGCTGTTGATGGGCGTGGACGGGATCGTGATCGTGGGGCATGGCCGTTCCAACGCGAAGGCGGTCAGGAACGCGATTCGCCAGGCGCGCCTGGCGGTGGGAGGCGGTGTATTGGACGTCGTGCGGGCCAGTGTGGGCCGTCAAGGGGGAGGGGAGAATGATGAGTAATCGCAGACGCGTTGTGGTGACTGGCATCGGCGCGATCACGCCGCTGGCACTCACGGCGGAGGAGACCTGGCAAGGGTTGTTGGCCGGGCGCTCGGGGGTGGGGCGGATCACACAGTTCGACGCATCGAATCTGTCTTCGCAGATTGCGGGAGAAGTCAAGGGCTTCGACCCGAGCCGCTACATGCCTGCCAAAGAGGCGCGACGTATGTCGCGTGCCTCTCAACTGGCCGTCGCCACGGCCCAGGAAGCGGTGAGCCATGCCGGGCTGGAACTGCCGCTGGGCGAGAGGGCGGGCGTGCTGATTGGGGTGGCCGTCGGCGGGATGGAGTGGCTGGTGGAGCAGGTAGAGGTCTACAAGGATAAAGGCGTCGCGCGGGTCAGCCCGTTTGCTGTGCCGGCGGCTCTGGCGAATATGCCCAGCCACCACGTCAGTTGTTGGGCGCAGGCGTTGGGACCCATCACCACCATCGTTACGGCGTGCGCCACAGGGACGCAGGCGGTGGGCGAAGCGTCGGAGTTCATCCGCCGTGGCGCGGCCGACGTGATGATCGCGGGGGGCGTGGAGGGCCTGATCATCGAGGTGGCCATCGCCGGGTTCTGCGCGATGCGCGCGCTGTCGACGCACAACGACGAACCGGAACGCGCCAGCCGGCCCTTCGACATCGGCCGGGACGGCTTCGTCTATTCGGAGGGCTGCGGCTTGTTGATCCTGGAGAGCCTGGAACACGCCGAGGCGCGCGGGGCGCGGATTCTGGCCGAGGTGCTCGGGCACGCCGCCTCTTCCGATGGGTTCCACGTCGCCCAACCCGACCCTGAGGGCAAGGGCGCGATCCGTGCCATGCGCTGGGCGCTGCAAGACGCCCAGGTGACGCCGGAGCAGGTGGATTACATCAACGCCCACGGGCCGGCTACGCCGATCAACGACCCTATCGAAACCCGCGCGATCAAGGAAATCTTCGGCGAATACGCCTACAAAGTGCCCATCAGCTCCACCAAATCGATGATCGGCCACCCGATGGGTGGGGCCGGCGCTATCGAGGCGGTCACCTGCGTCCAGACGCTGCGCGACCAGATCATTCACCAGACGGCCAACCTGGAAACGCCTGATCCGGAGTGTGATCTGGACTACGTACCTGGAGCGGCGCGCCGCGCCGAGGTCAACGTGACCTTGTCCAACTCTTTCGGCCTGGGCGGGCAGAATGCCTGCCTGGTGCTGGGAACATTCGAGGAGTAACATGCGCCTGGTCTCCAACGAAACCTACATCTCCCGGCGCAAGGTCGTGGGCAATTACGCGGGTATTGCCAGTATCGTGACCCTGGTCGCGTCGTTTTTCATTCTCTCCACCGACGCGCTCGACGCGTTCACCAAGTTCGTGAGCCTGTCGATCATTTTGACGGTGGGGATGCTACTCTCGTTCGTGGGCGGCTATTACGGCGAGCGCTTCGGCGGCCCACTGGCCCACTACCAGGCGGTGCGCTCTGCCCTCAAGGGGTTGGACGGCCGGTTCACCCTGTTCCAGTACGTCCTTCCGACCGAGCACCTGGTGTGGGGGCCAGATGGGCTGACGGTGATCGTCGTGCGCGCGCAGGGGGGCAAGATTGCCTACGACGGCAAATGGCGCCATCGCCAGCGGGGGAAGTTCATGCGTGAACTGGCGGGCCAGGAGCGGATCGGCCAACCGGAGCAAGACGTCGCACGACAGATTTCGCGCATGTCGGACTACCTGCAAAAACATCTACCCGACCTGGAGGTCCCGCTGCGCGGGGTGGTGCTGTTCACCAATCCAGACGCCGAGATCGACGTGCAGGACCCGCCGGTGGCTGTTTTCTACGGGAAGAAACTCAAGGGTTGGCTGCGCGGGCCGGGGCAGGGGAAACCGGTGTCGGGCGAGGTGGCGCGGGCGCTGGCGAACCACTTTGCCACCGTTGGCCCGCCCGTCGAATCCACCGAAGAAGACGAGGACTGATGCGTCTTTCCTACGTTCTGCCTCTTGCTTCTTGCTATGAACCTGTCTGATTGGCCGCTGGATGCCATCCACACCATCGCCGCGGCGCGCGGGGTGCAGGTCTGGCCCGTGGGCGGCGTGGTGCGCGACCTCTTTCTGGAGCGGGAGACCCACGACTGGGATTTCGTCGTGGATCGAGACGCGCTGCGGCTGGCCCGCGCCGTCGCCGACGCGCTGGGCGGGGCCTATTTCCCGTTGGACGCGGAGCGCGACACGGGCCGGGTGGTCCTGGAGCGCGCGGGCGGCGCGCCGGTGGTCTTGGACTTCGCGGTGCTGCGCGGGCCGCACCTGGAGGCAGACCTGCGCGCGCGGGACTTCACAGTCAACGCGATGGCGCTGGAGCCGGACGGCACGCTGGTTGATCCCAACGGCGGTTACGCGGACCTGCGGGCGCGCCTGCTGCGGGCCGTTGGCCCACAGGCCTTCGACGACGATCCCCTGCGTATGCTGCGCGCGGTCCGGCAGGTGGCGGAACTGGGCCTGCGCCTGGAGGCGAAGACGGCAGCGTGGATCGTCCAGCGCGCGTCCACACTGACCCGCCCCTCCGCCGAGCGCGTGCGCGACGAGTTCGCCCGCATCCTGCTGGCCCCGGCCGCCGCCGACCACGTCCATATGCTGGACGAGCTGGGGCTGTTGGTGCACGTCATCCCAGAGATGGAGGATCTGAAAGGGCAGGCGCAGTCTCCGCCGCACCGGTTCGACGTGTGGTGGCACACGCTGATGGTGGTGGAGGGCGTCGCGGCGGTAGTGGGGGCGTTGGACGGCGCGGTGCTGCCGCCGGCCTACGTCGACGCGCCTGAGCGCGTGTGGGACGAGGTGCGGCGGGTGGTGGGCCGTTTTGCGCAGCCCGTGGCTCGCTATGTGGAGGTCAGCCTGACGGGAGGGCGTCCGCTGCGGGCGCTGTTGATGCTGGCGGCTCTGTGTCACGACGTGGGCAAGCCGCTCACCTGCACAGAAGACGAGCGGGGGCGGCTTCACTTCTACAATCACGACCACGCAGGCGCGGAGATGACGGCGGAGCGGATGCGTGCGCTCCGGTTTGGGCGGGCGGAGGTAGACTGGGTGGAGAGGGTCGTGCAGGCGCATTTGCGGCCTGCCCACCTGGCGTGTGCTAAGGGGGCGGTGACCCGGCGGGCGGTGTACCGTTTCTTCAGGGCGACGGGCGACGCAGGCGTGGGCGTGGTGCTGCTGAGCCTGGCGGATCACCTGGCGACGTGGGGGCCGCACCTGGAACCGGTGCGCTGGCAGCGGCGGCTCGAAGTGGCGGACGTATTGCTCTCGCATTACTTCGAGCACTTCGAGGAGACGGTCGCGCCGCCGTCCTTGATCAGCGGACGAGACGTGATGGCGGCGCTGGACGTGCCGGCGGGCCCTGCTTTGGGCCGGCTCTTAGAGCGGGTGCGGGAGGCGCAGGCGGCGGGCGAGGTTACCTCACGCGAGGAAGCGCTCGACATGGCACGGGCGTGCTTGAACAAAGGCGCGCCTGAAGGATCATCCTCCTAGAACACAGCCGCCGTTCGTAGGGACGAAGCGACTCTCGCCCCTTTGTGCTGGCCGCGACCCCGGTTTAATTTTCTCCCACCGTAACTGCTCAGCTTACGCTTCGCAGTTGCCTTTCCCGCCGCGAAAAGGGGGAGTGGGGGGTTTGCGGGCGGCGAAGCCGCCCGCAAACCCCCCTGTTCTCCCTTCGACGCGCCAGGTGGGTAACTGCCAGGCGCACAGCCTGAGCAGTTACTCACCCACCGAGATGCACTGCGTCGGACATTCCTTGATGCAGGCCATACAGCGGATGCACGCTGCGGCGTTGGCGTTTTCGTACACGCGGATGTCCATCGGGCAGACGGTCTGGCACCGGTTGCAGCGGATGCAGCGCTCCTGGTCGACCGACAGCCGGAACGAACTGATGGGGTTGAAGGGAGACCACAGTGCCCCCAGCGGGCAAACCCAGCGGCAGAAGGGGCGTTTGGTGACCGTCATCCAGCCCAGGAACGTGCCCAGGATGCCGATTTTGAGCCAGTACATCGTGCCAATCATCGAGCGCAGGGAAGGCTCCAGCAGGACCATCGGGATGCCGGCTTCCAGCGTCCCCGCCGGGCAGAGTTTGCAGAACCACGTCTCGCGGGTGATAAACGGGATCGCCACGACCAGCCCCCCCAGAACGACGGTGCGCGTCCAGTTGAAGCGGTTGGGCAGGCGCAGCTTGCGCGTGGGCAGCTTGTAGGCCAGGTCTTGCAGGAAGCCGAAGGGACAGAACAGCCCGCAACTCGCCCGCCCAACGATTAACCCCACCAACGCGACCACGCCCAAGACGTACAGGGGCACTTTCTTGCGCACGACGAAATGCTGGAGGGTGCCGATGGGGCAAGCGAAGGAGGCTGCCGGGCAGGCGTAGCAGTTGAGCGCAGGGCAGGGCAATCCTTTTGTGATGTGTTGGGTGACGTAGGAGTTGAGCGTCAGCGCCGACATGAGCTGAATCAGGCGGCGGCGTTGTGCTACCCAGAGCCAGAAGCGTGTGCTGAGATTTTCCATAGGTCTTACCCGAGACCGATGCAGGAGAATCAGAGCAGTGACGCGTTCAGCAGCGTGATGCCCCAGTGGCCGAGGAGCAGGCCCCCAAAAATGGCGGCCACCACCAGAATGATGAGAAATCGATTGGTTAGAAACCGCGTGCGCCTTTGTTTGTCCATCCTTTTCTCCGTGTGTGGACTAGACGGCTTTGGTCAGTTGTGTCGAGGCCAGTGCGAGCATCAATACGACCATCAGCCCGGCCAGCACAAGCCAGGGCGGGACGTTGGACAGGCCCTCAGACAGCGTGGGCGTGGGTGTGGGTGGCAGTGGGGTGGTGGTCGGAGTGGGGGTGAGGGTGGGGGTAGGCGTCGGAGTCGACGTGGGCGTGGGGGTTGGCGTGCAGGTGGGGGAAGGGGTCTCCGTTGGGGTGGGGGTGGGTGTGAGGGTGGGTGGGACGGTTGGCGTAGACAAAGGCAGCGTCGGCGTGACGGTCGGTTGGGCGGATACCTCGGCGGCGGGTTCCGTTGTGGGTGTGGGTGTGGCGGCGGCATCGACGACCACGGTCTGGCCTGTGCCGCTGCCCCCTTCGACCAGCAGGAAGGTGCGGCCGCCGATGATGCAGCCGCGGCTGTCGGCGCAGCGCGCGCCGGGCAGCACGAGCGTGTAATAGCCGCCGCTGGGTTGCACGGCCTGCATCGCGCCAGCCTGGTCGATCAGCAGGCCCTCGTTGGTGGATGCGGGCAGGGAGACGGTGACCGTTGCGGCGGTGCGCGCCCACAGCACGCGCGTCGTCTGCGCGCCACGGTTCAGCGTGACCTGGTAATACAGCGCCTGGCGTGATTCCTGCGCCGACTGCGTGCCGGCGTAGTGGGTGGTGATCAGGCGGTAGGCGTCGTAGGCCGGGCGGCGGCTGCCGTCAAGGCGGACGATGCCGTTCGGCTCCACGCCGTTCATAAAGGGGTGGTCGACCCACCGGTAGACCGCGATGCGTTGGGCTCCGGCGCTCAGGGCCAGCGCGAAGCCTTGCAGCAGAAACCCGGCTTGTTCGTCGAGCGAGATCTGGAAATTGGCCTCGGGCAGTTCCCAATAGCCGGGGTCGATGTTAGCGGCGGCGTTGGTCTCGTTGACCCACACCGGCTTGGACACGCCGTAGGCGCGCAGCGCGGCGCGGGTCTCGTTGATGATGTAGGGCACGGTTTCGGTCTGGAAGTAGATGTGCAGCGTGACGACGTCGAAGTAGTAGCCGTAGTTGGCCGCGCCGGGGTCTTGCGTGGCCACGGCGAGGAACCGGCGCAGGTAGTTGCGATCGTGCCAGAACGTCAGCGCGCCCAGGTGGATCACGGCGTTGGGGTTGACCTCGTGCGCGGCCAGGTAGGCCACCTGGACCAGCCGGTAGTACTCCTCCACCGTCCCGCACCACTCGACGCCGAAAGAGTCGAGGCCGATGTCGGGCTCGTTCCAGATGATCCAGTGGTTAATGCGCCCGTTGTACGTGCCGACTGCGCGGCGGACGAAAGCGGCCCACAGGTTGTTGGGGTCGTCTACCGGCAGCTCCAGCCCGCGCGGGACGCCGCAGTCGGGGTAGCCGTCGGTGGCCCAGGCCGGGGTACGGATCAGCAGGCCGATGACCTCGCGGCCGGAAGCGGCGGCCTGGTCGAGAATGGCGACGTGTGAGGCATCGTACCACTCGTCGGGGCTGTTCGGTTGCAGGTCGCGCCATTGGAAGAGCAGGCGGTCCCAGGCCACCCCCGCTTCGACCGCCGAGGCTGAGTCGTTGAACGCCTCCACCGCCCCAAAGCGTGGGTCGGGCGGCGTCTGAGCCATCACCGGCACTGGAAATGAGCCAATGACAAATGAAACATAACAAATGACAAAAATCACCCTTCCCCAGGTTTTTTCTTTGCCATTTTTCATTTTCTCATCTTTCATTTAACCATTTCTGCCTGGTACCATTCCCAGAAACGCGCCATTCCTTCGGCCACGGACGTCTGCGGCGCGTAATCGAGGAGTCTCTGGGCTTTGGAGATGTCGGCGAAAGTGATCGGCGGTTCGCTGGAGGGCGCGGGCGGGGTGGTCATCTGGGCGGGTTGGCCCACCAGTCCTTCGATCAGCGTGACGAAATCGGCCATGCGCACCGGTTCGCCGCGCCCCAGGTTGATGACCTGGTAGCCCAGCGGGCGGTCTGCCGCGGCCATCACGCCCGAGACGATGTCGGCGATGAAGGTCCAATCCCGATACATCTCTCCGGCGTCGTAGAGCTGGAACTCCTTCCCATGGACGATGGCGTCGGTGACGATGTAGGGCATCATATCGGGCCGGCCGCGCGGGCCGTAGACAGAAAAGAAGCGCAGGGCGGTGAAAGAGAGCGCGAACAAGTTGTGGTAGGTGTGGCCCATCATCTCGGCGGCGAGCTTGGTGGCCGGGTAGGGGGCCAGGGGGGCGATGGCGGGGTCCTCTTCGCGGAACGGGATGCGGTCGGTGCGCCCGTAGACCGACGAGGTGGAAGCGAAGACGACGTGGGGGGTGCCGGCTTTGCGGGCGGCCTCCAGCACATTGACCGTGCCGCGCACGTTGACGTCGACGTAGAGCGGCGCGCGCTCGATGGAGTAGCGCACGTTCGCCATCGCGCCCAGGTGGATCACGGCGTCGAAGCGGCCCTCTGCGCAGACGCGCTCCACTGCTTCTGCATCCCGCAGGTCGACCTCGTGGAGGGTGAAACGCGGGAACGCGCCGAGGATGGCCGCATTAGCTCGTTTGCGGGCCGGGCTGTAGTAGTCGTTGAAATTATCCAGGCCGGAGACGGTATCGCCGCGCGCGAGCAACGCTTCTGCAACGTGACTGCCGATGAAACCGGCCGCGCCGGTGACCAGAATGTTCAAATTTGCGCTCCTTTCTAGTACTACAACGAGACTTTCGCGGCTGTTGAGTTTCGCTCATTGGCTCTGATATCAATTTTCGCCACGAATTTACACGAATAAAGACAAAATTAGTGTCGATTCGTGGCTGATTTCTCCCATTCGCCGCATCAATATTCGCGCGAGGGCTGAATATCCTGGATGTTGAGCTGCAACTTCGACTCGCCGTTCCACTCGTTGCGTTGGAGGTAATAGGCGATGTCGACCTGCTCGGGCAGGCGGTCGAGCCATTCCCCCTGGCGGAAAGCGATGCCGTCCCAGACGGATTGCCCGTCGAACAAGTAGAGCTTGAGGTGCGCGCCATTGGCGCCCACAGCCCGGTGGTGGCGAATGGAGACGTTGCGGCTGACGAAGAGCGGTTCGGGGTTGCCTTCGCCGAAGGGGCGCAGGGCCTCCATGGCTTTCCACAGCTTCCAACTCATCTGATCGAGCGGCACCTCAACGTCTGCTTCCAACACGGGCACCAGGTCCTGGTCGTGCAGCGTTTGGGTGGCCAGTGCCTGGAGGCGCGACTTGAGTTCGGGGAGGTGCTCGGTGCGGACGGTGAACCCGGCTGCGGCGCGATGGCCGCCGTAGCGCACCAGCAGTTCCTCGCACGTTCCAATCGCCTCGGTGATGTGGAAGGGAGGGATGGAGCGGGCCGACCCGCGGCTCTCTTCCTCGCCCAGCTCGACGATGATCGTGGGGCGGTAGAACTCCTCCACCAGGCGAGAGGCGACCAGTCCGACGATGCCGGCCGGGAATGCGGGGTCGGCGATGAAGAGCAGGGGACAGGTGTGGTCTTCCATCTGGGCGATGTGGTGCGCCCTTTCCTCTACGTCGACGGTAAGTTGCTGGCGCTCACGGTTCATCTCGCCCAATCGCTGCGCCAGTTGGTCGGCTTCGCCTGGATATTCGGTGGTGAGGAGCTGGTAGGCGGTCTTGGCGTGGCCCATACGCCCGGCGGCGTTGAGCCGGGGGGCGAGGGCGTAACTGATGGTCATCTCGTCGACGCCGTTGCGGGAGCCTGCGTTGTGCACCAGCGCGGCGACGCCCGCGCGGGGCGCGGCGTTGATGTGCTCCAGGCCCATCTGAACCAGCGTGCGATTCTCACCGGTGAGCGGTGCCAGGTCCGCCACGGTGCCCAAGGCCACCAGGTCCAGTATATCCTGCTCGGTGAGGTTCACGTTCTTTTGCGTGGGCACCTGCCCGTTGACCCGCAGGAGGGCTTGCGCCAGCTTGAAGGCCAGGCCGACACCTGCCAGGTGCGGGTATGGGTACGTGCAATCGGCGCGGCGCGGGTCGAGCACGGCGGTAGCGTCGGGCAGGTGTGTGCCGACGGTGTGGTGGTCGGTGATGATGACGTCCATGCCCAACTGCCGGGCGTGGGCGACCTCTTCAAGCGAGCGCACGCCGCAGTCGACGGTCACGATCAGCCGGATGCCGTCGGCGGCGAGTTCGCTGAGCGCGTCTTTGTTCAGCCCGTAGCCCTCGTCGACGCGGTGGGGGATGTAGGGGGTGACCGTGCCGCCGAGCGCGCGCAGGGTCAGCACGAGCAGTGCGGTGGCGGTGACGCCGTCGGCGTCGAAGTCGCCGTAGACGGCGATGGGCTCCTGGGCGCGGATTGCCTGGCGCAGCCGCGTCACAGCGGAGTCCATGTCGCGCATAAGGAAGGGATCGTGCAATTCGGGCCGGCGTTCGAGGAACGCCGCGACGTCCTCCGGCGTCGTCAGCCCGCGGTTGGATAGGATTTGGACAATGACGGGGGGTAGGTTGGGGAAGCGGGCCAGATGGTCGTCTGGGACGGCATCGGCGACGCGCCAGCGTTTGGCTCCGGTCAGCACGTTAGGCTCCTCCTGTGGTGCGGAATGGCGTGTATCTTACCACAATCAAATGAAAGGGAAAAGCCCCTCCGTTGCGAGGAGGGGCTCCACACTCGAAAGCATCCGAACGAAGTCGGTGTTTTCATTGTCTGCCAAAGCGCCACGACGTCAGGAATGATGAGAGCAGCGCCTTCGGCAAGCCCTCTCTGGTCAGACGGTATTTGGTTTAGAGGCGTCGGGGGTTAGGCCCAGCCCTGATTTCTCACGAAGTCGGAGATGACGGGCACTTCGACGACCTCGCCCTTGTAGGCCTTGATGCCCAGGACGATCGAGTAAATCCAGAGCAGCGCACCGATGCAGACAGCGCTGAGCACGACGGTCGCCACACCCAGGATGATGGACACGATGGCGTGGTACTTGAGAACCGGGCGGTTCTTCTTGTCCTCGATCAACAGAACGATAATCCCTATGAGTGGGAAGATGAAGCTGAGCAGCGACCACAGACGATCATCCTCGGTGTAATCAGCGGGGGTTTGAGCCATTCCTTCTACCATTTGATGTACTCCTTTCTTGAAACTGAGAAGATTATGGATACCTGGCACGTCGCCAGGTTAGGCTATTGACCACTTCATTGTATCGGTTTTCGGGAACCTGTCAAGCCGGGATTTAGCTGCCCGTGAGTGTGCTGCGCATCCAATCGCCGACCAGCCAGTAGCGGAAGTCCTGCCCCTGGTTGCACTGGATGCCGCCGATGATGCCATAGATGATCGCGGCTACGGGGATCAAGCTGACGATCAACGCGATGGGGATGCACAGCAGACCGATCACGACAGCCGAGAGGATGCCGGTGAGGGTCCAGGCGATGCCGGCCAGAATGCCGCCACCGACCCAGGCGATCAACTGGAAGATCATCGACTGGAGGGCGTGGTAGGCGACGTAGCGGGAGCGGTCCTTGTACATCATGTACACGACCAGCGCTCCGACCGGCCCCAACAGGCCCGTGACCAGGTTGAGCAGCGTGCTCAGGTGGGCCAGCATGGCCCAGGTGCGTTCTTCGGAGGGAGAAACCGGGGCCGGGACATAGGCATTTTGAGGTGATTCCATAGTTTTTACTCCTTACATTTATGGTTACAACGACAGGCGCGTAGAGGGAGCGATCTCGGGGGGGGCCTGCCCTGCACTAACGTAGGTATTGTAGCAGACGATGGGGGGGATGTCAATTGAGACCATGGGGCACCTGCGAAGCAGTGCGGGGCGGTTACAAAATGTTTTGGAAATCGTTGCTGTTTATATGGGATGTGCTAGAATAGCGCTGCGTGCGGCGTCACAGAATCTGAGGCTGAAGGAGAGATGATGTGAGCGACTCTGACAAGCCGTTGACTTCCGTTTCCCCAATCCGGCGTGGACTTTTACGCTGGGCCATCAAGCAAACTGTCTTTGTGCTGATCCTAGCAGACTGTCGGAGAGAACACGAACATCGTTTCCCAACGTGTCATTCTGAGGAGCGAAGGCGGC
>JAFGOJ010000450.1 GCA_016926575.1 Anaerolineae bacterium
GCGCTGCACTGCCATCGCCAGAGATAGGGTCACAGTCGGCAGCAGGCCCTCAGGAATGATGGCCACGACGAGGCCAATGGCAAACAGGACGGCCTCGGGCCACGGCATGTGCAAATCCAGCACGCCGACGATCAACGCCACGACCCCGGCGACCACACCCAGCCAGGTAATCACGCGCGCCGCGCGCATCGTCTCTTGCAGCAGCAGACTGGGGCGCTCCTGAACCGCGTGGGTCAGTTGGGCGATCCGGCCGAACTGCGTCCGTTGGCCCGTCCCATACACCACGGCCCGGGCGGTGCCAGACGCGACCGAGGTGCCCGCAAAGACCAGATTGGGGCGCTCCAGCTCGCTGAGGCTCTCTTGCAGCGAGGCTTCGGCGGTGCGCCGGGCGGGCACGGCGCTGCCGGTGAGTGTGGCGTGGTTCGTGCGTAGCCCATACTCCTCCACCACGCGCGCATCGGCCGGCACGTTGTCGCCCTCGGCCAGCACCAGCACGTCCCCCGGCACGATCCGGCTCGCGGGGACGCTGGTCTTCTCTCCGGCACGGACGACGCACGCCAGCGCGGGCAGCACGGCCCCCAGCGCAGACATCGCTTGCTCAGCGCGGCGCTCCTGCCAGAGAGACACGGCCACGTTCAGCACACCGATGAGCCAGATCACACCCGCCAGCGAGAACTGTCCCATCAGCGCGGCAGCGCCGCCCGCGGCCACCAGCAGCAGGCTCATGGGGTGCCTGGCGTACGCGTCCAACCGGCGCCAACCTGCGCCCGACCTGGCGGACGGCAGCAGGTTGAGCCCGTACAAGGCCAGACGCCTGTCTGCCTCTTCAGAAGTCAGGCCTTGCGGTGACGTTTCCAGAGCGTCGTAGACGTGCTTGATGCGGAGGGCATGCAGATCCCGGGCGATCATGCGTCGAGCCGGTTACGCAGTGTCATCATCGGGAGGGGTTTGCAGATACTGATCCAAAAACGACGGCGCTTCGGGATGGTCCACGTGCAGCGCCTCGTCGTAATCACCAGCAGGCGACGGGGACGCATAGCGCAGCGGGCGGTGCACGCCGAACAGTTCGAAGAAGCGCACCAGGCCGAGGAGCAGGCGATAGCGATACTCCTGCATCCTGAGCGACTGCCACTCGACGATGGAGGCCATCGCGCCCTGTACGCGCGCCTTTTCGCGCACGATGCGGTGAATCTGCGCCGGGTCGCGGTAGCCGATGGGCGAGATGAGCACCAGGTGGGCAACCACCGAGAGTATGCTGAACGACAGCAGGGCCGCCCAGCCGCCCTCGTGCCACTTGGCAACGATCTGGCCGATGAACACGAGGATGGCCATGCCAGCCGCCACGCTCGTGCCCAACACACCCAGCGTCCGCAGGCGGCCCTTCTGCGTGTGCAATACGTGCTGGCGCAGGGCCAGCCCCATGGCTGTGATGGGGAAGAAGACGCCCACACCGTAGAACGGCACGGCCACAGACGTCTTCCCGCGCACTACCAACATCAACAGCACGGCCAGGATAAACCCGGCCGTGACCGAGCGGGTAAACGTCCCCTGACGGTTGCGGTAGACGATGAACTCGGGGATTTCGCCCATGGCGACATCGCGCCACTCGGTGGCCTGCAAGTCCTGGAAAGCGGTCATCGACGCGCCCGCCAGCAGCAACACGGCCAACACCTGGTAGCTCCAGAACATCACCTCACCGCCGGGGAACTGGCTAAAACCGATCGAGGCCAGGTTGCCGACCAGAGTGCGGCCCAGCGTGCCGTCGAACACGTTGAAACGAATGGCGAACGTGGTCAGAAAAAGCGTGGTCAGCCCGCCGTAGAAGAGGAACGAGGTCTGCACGAACCGGCCGATGCCCGCCTTACCGCTGTAGAACGCCCACAAGCGGTTCAGAGATGGCAGGCGCTCGCGCCCCCAGCGTACGAACGCGGCATCCTCATGCTTCACGAACTGGATGCCGTTCGACACGGCTTCGAGGCCGGTGAGCGCCACCATCCCCTTCATCGACGCCACGAGCAAGTGGTACAGGGCCTGGCCAATGCTGACGGCCTGGGGAGCGTGTTCCGAGGCGACCGGCGGCACGCCGCGGCTGTGCGCCACGAGCAGGCCAATCGCCATGGCAATCGTCATCTGGACGAAGATGCCGATCAGGGTGAAGGTGAACTTGGCCGATTCGCCGCGCCCGCGGATGGTGACGAACCAGGTGATAGATGCCAGCCCGGCGCCGAGCAGGAAGTGCCACACCCAACTGTGACCGTACAGGTTCAGAATAGACAGCAATTGATCCCCACCCGATAGGGCAGAGACGACGATGGTCAACACGTAGTCCTGGATCAGGACCACCGCGACGATCAGGCTGACGGTGGGTTTCAAGTAGCGCATCGCCGCAGTATACGACCCACCACCTTCGTTGAAGATCCCCAGCGAGTACATATACAGGCCGCCGAACACCGCGTTGGCAATGGCGATGATGAAGACGGCCACGTAGCCGTATTGTTGCAAGCCATAGGGATGCAGGGCGTGCAGCATTTCGCCGGTAGCGTAGAAATACGACGTGAAATAGTCCACGCCGAACAGGGCCAGCGCCGCGAGCAGGCCGATTTGCCCCACGCCGTGCACATGCGCGTCTTCTTCACGCTCGCGCGGGGCGATCTTGTAGGCCAGGGCCACGAAAATGGCCATGAGAAAAATGGACAACAGCATGGTGAAACCTCTCTATATCTATGCCGATTAGGCAGGGGAAGACGAGGAAGGCGTCGTAAACGCGCGCTCGATGACAGCCAGTTCAGACAGCAGGTGGCTGCGGGTAGACGGGCTGAGCCGGGTATCCTGGGCCACTTTGGCCCGCTCCTCACGCATAGCGCGCACGACGAGCGCCGGGACGAACATGATCCGCCCGGCAGGGATGACCTGCATTTCGCGAAGTTTGACTTCCAGCGCCTGATCGTCGAAGTAGGGCAGGCTCAGGCGCAGTCCTCGATTGAGTGTCTGCGCAGCCGCCCGCCGGGCGATGGTGGCCACGATCTGATCCGTCTTGTAACGTGCCAGGGCTCGCCCCTGGTTGACCAGTTGCCCCAACATACCGTAGCGTTTCTGCTGGTAGACTGCATCGGCCACCACGTAGGGGGCCAGCGCCGCCGCAGCGTGCAGCACGGCCACGAAGTGCTGCATCGACGCGACGTGGGCCTCAGCCTCCTCCACCGTGCCAACGAGCAACCGGCCCTGGTCGTCGTAGGCCACCCACTGCGGCAGGTAGAAGCGCCGGGCGGCGGGGGTGAAAGGAATCTGGAACTGACCGCGACCATGTGCGTCGTCCCCTTGCTCTGCAATCGCGTCGGTCGCTTCCGTAAGCGCCGATTCCGGCTCCAGGTCGCTCGCCACGGGCAACGTGGGCAGCTCTTCGCCTTCCACAGGCACGTAGGTCACCGACCGTCCGGCGGGGAGGATCGAGTGGACCATGTACATAGCGGTCGCAAAGCGCACGAGGTCGGCGCTGGTAGCGACAGCGGGGTCGGCCGACTGGGCCAACTCGGCCAGGTGGCGGCGCAACACCTCACCCGCGCTAGTCCTGCGCAACAGCCGCGTCCACCCGCCCACGGTCTGCTGGCGCGCCGGACCCGGAACGGGAAGCATCGCCCCGCCCTTGTCCACCACCCTGTCGGGCAGGTCAAAGCGCGCATGTGGCGCACGCTGCAAGATCATCGCAGCCAGTTGGTCGGCCTGCGCTTCCAGAAACCGCTGCACGATGGGCGGTTGCGCCTCGAAGAGCGCGCTGTGATCCTGATATTCTTCTTGCAAGAAACGATCTACGTATCCTTCGTGTGTCATTTCACTGCTCCATTACACACCGAGCGATTGCTGCTCCGAAAATAGCCGCTCATCCGGCCGTCATGCCCGCGCAAGCGGGCATCCATCCGTGCGCTGTTCCGAAAATAGGGGCTTTGCAGGGGCTCCGCCCCTGCACCCCGCCGGGGAAACGGGTAAACCTGCGGTTTACCTTCCGGTTCC
>JAFGOJ010000451.1 GCA_016926575.1 Anaerolineae bacterium
AGCGCGCCACGGTTGTTGGCCGTGGTGATTTTCTTTACTGCGGCGATTGCCATGGGGCGCGGGGTGTTGGGTTTCGAGACGGTGCCGCCGGAGGGCACGGCGACCATCTCTGCGCCGCTGTTGTCGAACGCCACGAGTGTGGGCGTGCCCGGCGTCGATGCGACGCCGGCGGATGACGGCGCGTCGGGTGGCGTGGTTGCCACGTCCCCCACACCGCTTCCCATCGGCATCGTGTCTGGTCACTGGGGCAGCGATTCGGGCGCGGTCTGCGACGGCGACCTGTACGAGGTGGACGTCAACCTACGCATCGCCGAGCTGGTGGTTGGCCAATTGCAGGACTTGGGGTACACGGTCGATCTGCTGGAGGAGTTCGACGAGCGGCTGACGGGCTACCGCGCGCTCGCGCTCGTTTCTATTCACGCGGACTCGTGCCTTTACCCGGAGGCGACGGGGTTCAAGGTGGCGCACGTCGTCGACAGTGCCGTACCCGAGCTGGAAGACCTGTTGGTCGATTGCCTGACCGACCGGTACGGTGCGCGCACCGGCCTGGCGTTCCACGAGGGCAGCATTACGCCCGATATGCTTTACTACCACAATTTCTACGAGATCGACCCTGAGACCCCTGGGGCGATCATCGAGGTGGGGTTCATGCTGGCGGACCGCGATATACTGCTTACCCAGCCTGAACTGGTGGCGCAGGGGATCGTGGATGGCATCGAGTGTTTTCTGGAGCAGACGGGCCATTGAGTGGGGGAAGCGCATGTCTGTGTCGGAGAACCTGAGGCGGGGGGTCGAAGCGACGCGGAACGGGCAGAAGGCGCAGGCGCGGGCGGCGTTCCGCGCGGTGTTGCGTCAGGAGCCGGCGAACGAGACGGCGCTGTTGGGTCTGGCGTATCTGGCGGAGGACCCGCGGGTGAGCTTGAGCTACATCGCACGGGCGTTGGATCAGCATCCGGGGAGCACGCGGGCCAAGGCGGCGCTGCAGTGGGCGCGGCGGCGGGCGGCGGGCGGCGAGCGACTGGTCGCGGTGCGGGTTCCGCCGCAGCGCACGCGGCAGACGGCAGTGGGTTTGACGCTGCTGGCGTTGGCGAGCGTGCTGGCTGTGATACTGGGATGGACGGTGGGCAGCCTTTGGGGCGGGGGTGTGCCGATTTTGGCGGCGGCCTTCGCTACGGCTACGCCCGTGCCGACGGCGACGCCGACGCCGACGTTCACTGCGACGCCGACGGCGACCGCCACCCCCACCCCCACGTTTACCCCTACTCCCACTGCGACGCCGACGGCCACGCTTACGCCAACCCCTACGCCAACCCCTACGCCGACTCCTACGCCGTCGCCGACGGCGACGCCACTGCCGCCCACGCGCGTCCCGCCGACGGCGACGCCGATTCCGGTGCATCCGGTGAGTGGGGTGCGTTGGATCGACATCGATCTGACGAACCAGCGCCTGTACGCGTACGAGGGGGAACGGCTGGTGCGGACGACGCTCGTATCGACGGGGTTGCGCTACACGCCGACGCCGACGGGACAGTTCAGCATCTACGTCAAGTACCGGTACGACACGATGTCGGGTCCGGGGTATTACCTGCCGGATGTGCCCTACACGATGTATTTTTATGGCGGGTACGGCATCCATGGGACGTACTGGCACAACAACTTCGGGGCGCCGATGAGCCATGGGTGTGTGAATTTGCCCACGCCGGAGGCGGAGTGGCTGTTCGACTGGGCGGCGGTGGGGACGTTGGTGAACATTCATTATTAGGCGACAAAGTCGGCGCGCGGTTGGGGCAGACAAACGGGTAATCGGTCATAGCGGCATCGATGGCGGCACGGCAGGTTGTGCTCGCGAGGCCAGACATAGCGAAAGGCGTTGAGGATGGCAGAATGTATAGTCTGTAAAGCCGATATCACGGAAGGGGTCTGTGGTCGTTGTCACACCGATAGCGCGTCGTGGGTGGAGTGGAGAAAAAATGCGCCGGAGGAGCAAGAAGGATGGACCGGGTTCAAGGCTTTCCTGGAACCCTTGCTATATCTGCCGCTTCAAATTCCGCTCTTGGTTCTCATTACCGACTTTTTGGTTGGGCCGGTGGTGTGGAGCACTATCAGGCCTGCGGTGCATCTGTTGGCGATATTGGCCGTCGTGCTCGGGTGCCCGCTCATTGCGGCTGCGGCGTATACCGACCGGCAGCGTTTGCGGGAAAACGAACTTTTGAGCCAGGTGCAAAACGTGTTTCGCGGTGGCAATTTGAGCATCCGGGCCAAAATCTGGATGATGGTGATTTTATGTCTGCTCTTTACGTCTTTCATCACCATGCTCCTGACGCAGAATGATCAGGGGTGGCAGTTTACACAGCACGTACTGCTCGACGTATCGCAAACGGAAGAGAGGCTGGTTGGAGTGGCAAGCGCCGCGGGCTGCAAAGGAGCGAAGCATATCAAAGGCGAGGTGGTGCCGGATACATTTTTCGTTCGCGTGCAACTGTTCATGCCATTGACGTTGATGATGTTGTGTGTGTCGCTGGTCATCTCCTCTGCCTATGCCAGCTCTATGTTGTTGGTGAAGGCGTATATTGATCGGATGGACCAGGCCATCCCGCCGCCACTTTTTCTCCAGACCGAAAAACTGGCCGATGTCGTGCGGCGCGAGGCGGAACACGTATTGGGGCGGCCCGGCCCCTCGCCGTCGAATCCGGGCCATGAGGCGGAGCAGGACTCCCCGGCCGAGAACGGGAACGGTCTGACCCGGCACGTGATGGTGTGCGTGCGGGGCGAAAACGGCCTCGAACGCCCCGCGCTGCCGCCTGACGTGAGTGGTATGATTCCCGACGACATCAACGTCACGTCGCAGGTTCAATTTGTGCTTCAAGCGTCGACGTGGGCGTGGGACGAGTTTTGGCGCACGCCCAACGGGGGCGTGGCGTTGAAAGTGGCACGGCAGGAGAAGTATCAACCTGCCGAAGCGGGCCCTAACGCGAACCACTCGACTCCGTGCCGGGCGTGCTACGTGGTCAAAGCGGACCCTTGGGGGCGGATTGTGGCCGTCGAGCGTGAGACATTGGAACCGCCGAAGCGGCCCAAGACGTCGCTTTCCTAGAAGTGCAATCTATGGTACATTACGCGAAGTCGAGTGAGTGGGCTGCCAACGCGGCACGATGTCTCGGGGATTGTCTAACTAATGCGTGAGTTTATGGACCTTATCCATCCCATCTGGTGGGATTTGCTGGCGATCGGCATCTGGATCGTGTTCGCCTTCGTCGTGTCCGAAGTGCTGGACGCCAAGTGGGACCGCGCTGCCGCTGAGTTTTTCTCGCGCGTCTGGTTTGGGGTGTTCCTCTGTGCCTTTGCCTACGTCTTGTTCTTGCTCCTGTATCTCGTCCTACGTTTCCTGGCGG